>JAHDDF010000811.1 GCA_020629475.1 Saprospiraceae bacterium | reverse complement strand
ACGCTTTTCATCTCCTATTTGGGGTATGAAAACACCACCCTACCCGATATCAACGTAGGTTCCGGCAAGGAAGTCATCCTTGATATCCCTTTGCGGGAATCAACCGAAGAATTGCAGGAAGTAGTGGTGAGTGCCGCCCAAGACAAGGCCGGAAGCCTCAACCAACTCGCTACGGTGAGTAGCCGTCAATTTACGGTGGATGAAGCCCAACGGTATGCCGGTTCACGAAACGAGCCTACCCGAATGGCGCAAAACTATGCAGGGGTCTCGGGTTCCAGTGATAGCCGAAACGATATCATCATACGGGGCAACTCCCCCTTGGGTTTGCTTTGGCGGCTAGAGGGGTTGGACATCCCCAACCCCAACCACTTCGCGTTAGCCGGGAGCAACGGGGGGTCCGTTAGTATTTTAAATACCAACGTACTTTCCAACTCGGATTTTTTAACGGGAGCTTTTCCCGCAGGTTACGGCAACGCCACTTCCGGGGTTTTTGATTTGCGTTTACGGAACGGGAATAATGAAAAAAAGGAGTTCTTGATTTCAGCCGGGGCCTTGGGCGTAGAGGCAATGGCGGAAGGAAATTTTAATAAAACATCAAAAAGTTCTTTTCTTTTTAACTACAGGTACTCCACTACAAAAATCCTGACGGATTACGTAAAACTAAACATTGGTTTTTCAGGAGAACCGGTATATCAAGATGCCGCTTTTAATATTAAAATACCGACGAAAAAAGCGGGTACTTTTTCAATTTTCGGAGTGGGCGGATATAGCACCTACCGCGTAAAAGCGGAAGAAAGGGATTCGTCCAATTTCGACATTCAATTTACGGATAACGCCAATTATGATTTTAAGGCAAAAATGAGAGTCATCGGTGTTTCGTATAAATTAATACTAGACGAAAAATCGTACCTCCATATTGCTACAGGAGGAACCCTTTCCGGGGAAATATCTAGCGTCGATTCGGTAAGCACGGATGATTCAAACATTATTATTCCTATTCAAAAAAACGACAACTCTTTTTCGGATATCCAAGCGCATGGATCATATACCCGGAAATGGAATAAAAAATTATTGTCAAAAACAGGTTTTATTTTTAAACGTATGCAATTTTCCATTTCGGAGAATTTCT
>JAHDDF010000810.1 GCA_020629475.1 Saprospiraceae bacterium | reverse complement strand
TAGCGTTCCAGTTGGTTATCATCCAATGCGTTTTCCACGAAATCAGTGAGTTGATCAATTTCATTGGGGGTAAGTCCTAGGGGCTGGAAGTGAGGGGATATTTGTCCGGTTGGGACTTCGGCGTTTTCCGCCATTCCGCTGTTTTTATATTCTATAATTTCCTCAATGCTTTCGAAGGATGCACCATGTCCGAAAAAGCGCATGGCTTTTAATCCGTAGAGTTGTGGTGTCTTGAATTTATAATCATCCGCAGGGTTTCCGGTGAAGCCTCCCCTACCCCGTTTTACGGCGTCAAAATCCGTGAAGGTGCCGTAGGTGCCGTCACCTTCCAAGTCTTTCATTCCCATGGCATGGAAGGCTTCGGAATTAAGTGCGGGGCCATTATGGCAATTTACACAACCGGCTTCGCCGAAGAAGAGTGCCGCACCTAACTTTTGATTTTCCGTCATGGCTTCCGCATCACCTCGCAACCAATCTTGGAAAGGTGCCCTATTGGCAATAATGCTCCTTTCATAAGCGGCAATGGCGAGGCCGATTGTCTCCAAGGAATATAAGTCCTCTTCGGCTAATTCAGGAAAGGCGCTTTCGAATAAATCCTGGTAATAGGTGGCTTCAAAAAGTCCTTGGTTTACCCCCAAACGGTGTACCCCTAAACCGGCGATGGCTTGGATTTCGGTTCCTTCGTACCCTAGGTTGTTTTTCTCCTTGGGCGTACCTACGGTCCAAGAGCCTTCAGTTCCTTCGTTGGGTCCTACCGCACCGAATTGACCGTTCCAAAGTGTGGTTCTGTTATATGCTACATGTAATACCGTAGGTGTCCGGATGGGTTGTATATCTAAATCATCAATAAGGTAATTACCATCCGGTAATCTTCCGGCGCCGTTGTTCCCGAAACCGCTCCCGCCTTCACCGATACCTTGGCGAATACCGGCTTGAAAACATGAGCCGGGAACATGGCAGGAAGCACAGGAATAGGTTCCCCTACCCTCTTCCATTTTTGGATCGACACCAAGCGCGGTTTCAAAAAACAGCCTCTGCCCTAGGGCAATTTTTGAAGGGTTTAACGGATTTCTTGGATCGGAGGGGATGATGTCCCATTCGTGGTCCAAGGGAAGCTTGAAAGCATTTAT
>JAHDDF010000809.1:820-1132 GCA_020629475.1 Saprospiraceae bacterium | reverse complement strand
CCGACCAAGGGGCAATCGGTTCGCTTACCAAGCCCGTTTCATCCGAATTCGCCTTGGTACGGGACCAAATATAAAAGGAAGCCGGATCAGGCACCATGAATTCGAACATCAAGCGTTTTCCGTAATTCTTGACGGTAGCCTTGTAGATTTTATCAATCCAACGGTAAACACCAACAACATGTCCTTTGCCCCATCGGTTATCCAAGCCGTGTTTGTTGCTTTCCTCGAATTCCTCGATAACTTTAATGGTCTGCTCCTCACGGATGCGTTCCACCACGCGCTTTAATGCCCGACTCGTTACGTCCTTCGCGT
>JAHDDF010000809.1:0-810 GCA_020629475.1 Saprospiraceae bacterium | reverse complement strand
ACCGCGCTGGAATTCGATTCGGAAGAGGAATAATTGGAAGAGAAGGAAGCATTGGCGGCAAAGTTCCACACACCTGATTTACTCACGGAAACATCGGTAGCAAATGCCCGATCCTTATTTATGATTTTGGAGGTTTCCTTTTGTAATTCATAACGATCGGTGGTTACCGTATCCCTTTCCTCCTCACGGGTAACTTCCGTTTCGGTGGTAATGGTATCCTCCACACGTTTTAACCTTCGGGTAGCCTTCTCCTTGTATTCCCCTTGAAGGATGTTCTCGATATGTGCAATCTCCCCAGGAACGTAACAACATAATTCCTGTTCCACCAAACGAAGGTCCATAATGCCGAGCGGTTTAATCAAACCTTCGGAGTTGCCGGGATAAATCCCCTCGTAGGGTGAGAATTCCATTGATTCCCCCTTAACGGGTAGATTGATATCCCCCTTGGGTGATTTGCGGTATTTGAATACCCCGCCGCCCACTACGGCAACATCCTCTTGGAAACGGGTCCTAGCAAAAATAACCTTATTGCAATTCGCGAGCTCCCCTTCGATTAAACCATTGAGGTATTCTATGCTTATGCCGTAATTTATACCGCAATCCTTCATGAAATTCGTGAGGGATTTTCCGGCATCGGGATCCAAGGATTTATGGAACCCATCGGTCAAGACGAAAGGACTATCCCTTTTATCCGTATTCCCGGTCATTTCCGACATCCGTGCCGCTTCATAGAGGTTTGCGGTTCTCTTCCTTACGGCAGCCAATAATCCCGTCAATTCGGTCTTTTTAGAAATCGCACCTGAAAGTTCC
>JAHDDF010000808.1 GCA_020629475.1 Saprospiraceae bacterium | reverse complement strand
CCGCCATCAAACGAACGGTATACATCCCGGTAGGCAATGCGGAAACATCCAAGAACTCCTTGTAGGACCCCTCAAAGGAACTACCGAAATCTTTATTCAAAACTATTTGCCCGCTCATGGAAAACACCTCCAAGCGAACGTCAGCTTTGGTATCCAAGTCAAACTCTAAGGTCACGAAATCAGAAGCGGGATTAGGATACAAAGTCATGCCTGAAACAGATTCCGGTTGATCAGAAACGGAAACGGAAAACCTATAGGTGTAAGCCCCGTAACTTTCACTTCCCCACCAAAGCGTGTTATTTGCATCCAAAGCAACAGTTCCGCGACTTGTAGTACTAACGGGAACATCCTCAACGTTCAAACTTTCCCAAATGCCGTTATCCCAGGTCGCCACTCCGAAATGGTGTGCGAAATACATTTTCCCCGAAGCATCACTAGCGATGTCGTGAACCTTAATATTTGCCAGGGACCCTAAGTTTCCGTCATAAGGATTGGTAAAGGTGGTTCCATCGAATCTCAAGGCTCCATAACAAGTATTGGCTACCCAAACGGCACCTGCAGCATCCACATGAAAATCACCGTAAGTATCACAAGAGACGGCAGGATGATCCGCTTCGGCAAAATCCGTCCATGTTCCGTCAGGGAATCTCCTTTGAATTAAGTTTTCACCGGATATTCCCACCCAAAGATTGTCTTGCCCGTCAACCCCTAGAGAAGAAATTAAGCCGGGGTGTAACCCTGAGTTATCCGGTGTAATTTCGCTTACGCTCCCGTTTTCAAAAACATATATCTTATCCTCGGAGGCGGCGTAAATTCTCCCTTCGGAATCTTCCGCAATTGCTCGGCAAAAATCAAGTGGGGTAAGTTCCCAGTCATTTCCGTCATAATGAAACATTCCTCCATTCGAGGAGATCCAAACATCATCTATGGCCCTAGGATGGATATCATCTTTAATGAAGGTAGAAACGGAGTAGGGTGGTGCGGGAATGGTAGACCAATTTCCCTCCGTATCCACAACGGCAATGGTTCCTCCGCTAGCATATTGGTTTAGTATATACATATCACCTTGGGGTGACTTTCTAATTTTGGAAATACGATTATTCTCAATGGTATTGCCGGATATGATAACCTC
>JAHDDF010000807.1 GCA_020629475.1 Saprospiraceae bacterium | reverse complement strand
TGTAATTGACTTGTCGGAAGTCCTGTAGTCATCTAACGTTTAAGGACAGAATCGTAACAATGATGTTGCATCAAAAATTTTGGAATCGTATTTTTTAACACCTTATGAAACACTGAAAACTAATTGGTTAAATATTTTTTTTTATGATTTCGTAACATTTTCCGAATTGGATTCGTCGTCTTGGTGTAATGCGTATGAAAGACTTCACACATACCGTCCATAGTTTAAAAGATACCTTGTACCGGTTCTCCTTGAGGATTGTAGGCCGTACGGATGAGGCGGAAGACGTTGTGCAAGAGGTCTTCGTGAAATTATGGCAAAAACGGAAAGAGTTTTCGGGCGTAAAAAACGTAGAGGCGATGCTTATGAAAATGGCAAAAAACCTCTCCATAGATAAAACGCGCTCCAAGCACAGGGGGTTATTGAATATTGCCGATACGACTACTTCCTTGACCCCGTACGAGGAATCTTCACAGGGACAATTAGAAGCAAAGGATGCTCTAGGCCGGATTGGAAAGCTATTGGAGTCCTTGCCTTTAAAACAACGAATGGTTTTCCAATTACGGGATATCGAAGAAAAAACCTACAAGGAAATCGGGGCAATATTGGAAATTCCCGAAGCGCAGGTAAAAGTAAACTTACACCGCGCCCGGACATTCATCAGACAAGAACTACTTAAAGCGGATGCTTATGGACTATAAGGACCTTGACATATTATTAGAAAAATACCTGAACGGCCAATCCTCCCTAGAGGAAGAACGGCAGTTAAAAGTAATTTTTTCCAAGGAAGATTTACCCGCTCGATATACGTCTTACAAGGAAATTTTTTCCTTTACGATCAAGCAGGCCCGCTTGGCACCCGATGCCGGAATCGAGGAAGGGATTCAGAAGAAAATCACCCCCGGTATTTCCCGTAAGAGGTGGATGAGGGGAATAGCGGCATCCGTATTAATAATTCTTCTTTCGGGAGCCGTCTATTTTTCATCATCGTGGGCGGAAAACAAGACTTACGCCTCCGTAAAGGAAGTAGAAAATCCGGAGGAAGCCTATTGCTAAAGAAGCTTTGTATTTGGGGTCCTCAAAATTAAATAACGGTGCCGCCAAGGCGGCCGAAAGCGTGGAACGGGTAAAAAC
>JAHDDF010000806.1:288-1136 GCA_020629475.1 Saprospiraceae bacterium | reverse complement strand
GTCATCCTCCTCTTCCGCTACGCCCACGTACCTGCCCGGGGTAAGTACGTAATCGTTTTTTTGGATGTCCGCCAGGGTCGCGGATTTGGAGTAGCCGGCTATGTCTTCATAGTCCCCGTCTTTTTCCTCCCCTCGCCAAGCGTGGTAGGTTTGTGCAATGTTAGCAATATCCTCCTCGGTTAATTCCTTGTGGGTACGGTCCACCATGCTACCCATGTTCCGGGCATCTATGAAGAGTGTTTCCCCTTGGCGGTTGCGGTAGCCCTTGTCTTCGTCCGCTTTTTTGTTCTTGGTAATGAACCAGAGGCAAACCGGGATTTGCGTGGTATAAAACAATTGTCCCGGTAAGGCAATCATGCAATCTACCAAATCCTTTTCCAATAGTTCCTTGCGTATTTTTCCTTCGCCGGAAGTATTGGAGCTCATGGAGCCGTTCGCCAATACGAAGCCCGCCGTACCCGTTTCGGAGAGTTTGCTGAGCATGTGCAGTATCCAAGCGTAATTGGCGTTCCCCATAGGCGGCGTGGTATAGCCCGCCCAGCGAGCATCGTCCTCGAGTTCGTTTTTCTCCCGCCATTGTTTTTGGTTGAAGGGCGGGTTCGCCATGATATAATCCGCCTTTAAATCCGGGTGCTGGTCCTTGAAAAAGGTATTGGCGGGTACCTCGCCCAAATTGGCGGAAATACCGCGTATGGCAAGGTTCATTTTTGCCAGCTTATAGGTAGTGGCGGTAAACTCCTGCCCGTAGATGGAAATGTCCTTGGTATTCCCTTGGTGGCTTTTCACGAATTTAATGGACTGCACGAACATACCCCCGGAACCGCAAGCGGGATCATAGATTTTCCCCT
>JAHDDF010000806.1:0-278 GCA_020629475.1 Saprospiraceae bacterium | reverse complement strand
GAAATCTTGTGCTTCGCTCAGCATACCTCCACTACCGCAGGCAGGATCATAGATTTTTCCCTTGTAAGGTTCCAGCATTTCCGCAATGAGATTCACCACGCTTTTGGGCGTATAAAACTCACCGCCGCCTTTTCCCTCCGCCGCCGCAAAGCGCCCGAAGAAGTATTCGTAAATGCGCCCTACGATATCTTCCCCATCTTCCGATACGGTGTCGATATTGTTGACGGTATCGAGCAAGGCGGACAGTTTGCTCGGGGCCATGCCCAAGCGCGAGAAGT
>JAHDDF010000805.1 GCA_020629475.1 Saprospiraceae bacterium | reverse complement strand
CTAATTTCTAATAAACAAAATCCAAGCCATAAAAAAAGAGTCGACTTCCATTACGGAAATCGACCCCTGGGCAAATAAGTATAAGTAAAAGTAATTCTTACTTTCAGGAATGGTAGCTATTACAGCTTACCACCATCGTGTTCATCTTGCCATTTGTTCAATTCATCCCACTTGCCATCGGCAGCCATGCCGGCTTGTAACGGCCATGAGGCAGGATCATGAACCCTGTAGCGAGGTCCTGCGGCGTCCAAAATCTCCTTGATTTTTTCGGGAGCCGTTTCGGAAAGTTGACGGAAAGTCAAGATACCCGCGTCTTGAATCAATTGGCTAATCTTAGGTCCGATACCCTCGATTTTCTTGAAATCATCAGGCTTCACATCCTCTACAGCGGGAGCCGCACCCATTACTTCGGGTGTTTCTTCTTTCACCTTAGGGGCTTTCTTCTCCACAACAGGAGCCGCCGCAACTTTCTTAGCCTTCTTTTCCGGCATCGCACGTTCTACGATTCCGCCTTCAGGAATAATATGTACAAAGGTTCTACGCTTACGACCTTTCTTGAATTCTACAGTACCGTCAATAAGGGCGTGAAGAGTAAAATCTTTACCCATATCCACGTTTACGCCCGGGTGGAACTTGGTTCCTCTTTGACGAACAATTACGTTGCCCGCCTTAGCCGTTTGGCCACCGAATAGTTTTACGCCGAGACGCTTGGATTTACTATCCCGTCCGTTATCCGTACTACCTACACCTTTCTTGTGTGCCATGATTTATACGTATTAGAGATACGAGGGAGGGTGAACCTACCCTGCGCATGTTTTTGCAATGAAATAAATTATCCGGCGATGCCGTCAATTTTGATTTTGGTAAAAGATTGACGATGACCATTCTTCTTCTTATACCCCTTACGGCGCTTTTTCTTGAAGACAATTACTTTATCACCTTTAAGGTGTTCCAATACGGTAGCTTTAACCGCGGAACCGGAAACCGTAGGCGCACCTACTTGTACCGTACCCCCGTTATCCACCAAAAGAACTTGGTCGAACGACATACTGTCGCCCTCTGATGCGTCGAGCCGGTGGACGAAGATCTCCTGACCTTCCTCAACTTTGAACTGCTGACCGGCAATCTCCACAATTGC
>JAHDDF010000804.1 GCA_020629475.1 Saprospiraceae bacterium | reverse complement strand
TTGAATATCCTCGTTTATAAAACCGTATCAAAACGTACCAAACGCTCGAAGCGTTGGATGCGTTCACGGATATCGGAATCGGAAAGTCCTTTTAGGCGCTCCGTACCGAAACGCTCCACACAGAAAGATGCCATTGCTGAACCTGCGATGATTGCTTTTTTCATGCCTTCAAATGAAAGGTCGCCGGTTTTAGCGATATAACCCATGAATCCACCCGCGAAGGTGTCTCCCGCGCCTGTTGGATCAAATACCTCCTTTAAGGGAAGTGCCGGCGCGAAGAAGATGTCCTCACCGTGGAAAAGCAATGCACCGTGCTCACCCTTCTTGATAACGAGGATGCCGGGACCCATTTCAATGATCTTTTCGGCAGCGGTTACCAAGGAGTATTCCCCGGACAGTTGGCGTGCTTCCTCGTCGTTGATAATAAGGACGTCGATTTTTTTGATAACCTTCAAAAGGTCATCCAAAGCGATGTCCATCCAAAAGTTCATGGTATCCAAAGCGATAAGCTTGGGCTTGGATTCCAATTGCTCGATAACACGCATTTGTACCTGAGGCGTAAGATTACCCAGCATTACGTACTCCGCGTTTTTGTAAGCATCGGGAAGAACAGGGTCAAAATCCGCCAGGACATTCAGTTGGGTATCCAAGGTGTCACGACCGTTCATGTTGGTGTGGTATTTTCCTGCCCAGAAAAAAGATTTCTCCCCTTCCTTGATTTGAAGCCCTTCCATATCCACGCCGCGCTCCTTGAGCATGTCCAATTCCGTTTCCGGGAAATCATCACCGATAACGGATACCAATTGGATATCCTCCGTAAAGTAAGAAGCGGACCAAGAGATGTAAGTCGCCGCACCCCCTACGATTTTACCCGCTTTTCCGAAGGGTGTTTCAATGTCGTCAAAAGCTACCGTTCCAACAGTGACAAGGCTCATGGATCAAGGATTTGAAATTTTTAAATAAAATTATGCCGCAAATATTGCACAATTCTACATGAAAGCCTAAATTTGCGTCGCTCTTTGAAACAAAAGTTCTTTTCTAATGGGAACTTTTCTCATCTTAGGGTCGTTCATTAAGTTGGACACGCCTCTTTAGCTCAGCTGGTTAGAGCGCCGGACTGTTAATCCGTAGGTCCAAGG
>JAHDDF010000803.1 GCA_020629475.1 Saprospiraceae bacterium | reverse complement strand
AACCGGTACTTGGGTAAGGCTTTGACCCGTAAGGAGGTCGTGGCGACATCCTACAAGTACGACGTGAAAAGCGTTTACAAGCGTTCGGTCAGCAACGTGAAAAAGTACGAGGACGTGGGGGATATCCCTTCAAGTTCCCGTATGGAAATCTACTACGAGGATTTTCCCATCCTGAAGTACTTCGAGAAATGGAGGAAAGGGAAAGCCTTGCCTAAGAACTACATTTTTTTCAATCCCACGTTCTTGATGGATTACTACGGTCTGAAGGGCATCCAATACGGTAACTGGGTTTCCCAGGAAGACCGTTTCAATTACACGGCAGCCCTAGGCATCGCGTTATTCGACATGAAAACCGTTCTAGGATTGAAAAAGGAATCCTTGGGGCTATACGGTAAATTAGGCATTGCTTTCGGTGCCCGTGGACGGTCGGGGGCTTTGGCTCACTTTGAACCTAACACCTACGCGATCAATCTAACGAGGTACCCTGATGACCCCGCCGTTAAGGCATTGAAGTACGGGTTAATCCTTAAAAGGACTCCATTGCTCGAAAGGAAATTATTCGCCGGTGGCGTCGGCTCCTTTGCCCATGAGTACGGTCACGCCCTGGATTATTTCGTAGGCGGGTATTTGGTCAAGGATTCGGAACATTATTCCTTGAGTCAAGGAAGAAGTACCCGAACCCGTCCCGACAAAGCCCTGATAAGGAAAAGCAATGCAAGGGGCTTAATGGAGTTGCTACTGAATAAAATCATTTGGCAGTCCGAGGGGAAATTGTCCCGCTACTATTCCAATTTAAAGGAGGAAATGGCAAAGCGGGGAATGAAAAGCGATTATTGGATAAGACGCAATGAGTTGTTTGCCCGGTTCTTTGAACAGTACGTTGCCTATAAGTTGGGCAAGCGAAAAATGAGTAATGTTTTCCTGTCCAAATCCAAGTACCTGGGTTTTACCTACCTCAACGAATCGGAGTTAAGGAAATTGGTGCCCGTAATGGATAAGCTAATGGCGTCAATAAGGAAAGCGATGCCTTAAGGTTTAATTCCTTGTTTTTGATGTTTTGAAGCCGTCCCGGAGAGATTCGGGGCGGTTTTTTTGTCCCATTTAGGTAAGTAGTTGGTTTTCAGTTGATTCACCTCCGTC
>JAHDDF010000802.1 GCA_020629475.1 Saprospiraceae bacterium | reverse complement strand
ATCTAAGTATCTAAAAAAATGGCAGGCATATACATCCATATCCCCTTTTGCAAACAAGCTTGCCACTATTGCAATTTCCACTTCTCCACGTCCTTGAAATACAAGGAAAAAATGCTGGATGCCATCAAGAAGGAAGTGGAGATGAGAAAGGATTATTTAGAAGGCGAAAAAATCGAAACCATATATTTCGGCGGTGGAACGCCCTCCTTGTTGGAAGGAGAAAGTATCAAGGAGCTTATTGGGTTAATCCATTCCTTTCACCCCATTTCCGCTAATCCGGAAATCACCTTGGAAGCAAACCCCGATGATATTGATTCCGATAAATTACACGCATTACAAGAAGCGGGAATAAACCGTCTCAGCATCGGTATCCAATCCTTTTTTGATGAGGATTTGGAATACATGAACCGCGCCCACAATGCCAAGGAAGCGGAAGCATGCATCAGCCTTGCCCAAGCCGCCGGTTTTGATAATATCACCATTGACCTCATCTACGGCTCACCGACTACCACGGATAAAATGTGGCAGGAAAACATGGCTCGTGCCTTTGATTTAGGCATCCCCCACATTTCCTCTTACTGCTTAACCGTGGAACCGGACACCGCCTTGGATCGCCGTATTACCAAAGGCATCCAAAAAGCCCCGGACGAGGAACGAGCCTCACGGCAATTCGATATGCTAATGCAAGCATCCGCCCAAGCGGGTTTTGAGCATTACGAGATTTCCAATTTTGCCAAAGACGGCATGTACGCCAAGCACAATTCCGCCTATTGGTTCGGGAAATCCTACTTGGGGATTGGTCCATCCGCCCACTCCTTCAACGGCAATTCCCGTTCTTGGAACATCGCCCATAATGCCAAGTACATGAAAGCTATTTTAGAGGGAAATAAGTTAGAGGAAGAAACCGAAATCCTTAGCCCCGAAGACCGCCACAATGAATACCTCATGACTTCCCTTAGAACCATGTGGGGCGTAAACCCGGCGGATTTACAAGAAAAATACAAGCAGCGTTTTCTTGTAAAAACAAAAGCACCCATTAGCCAAGGCTTAATGCAAATTAAGGATGGTAGATATATTCTCACCCCTGCCGGCAAGCAGCTAGCGGATGGTATAGCTTCTGATTTGTTTGAGGTGGGGTGAAATTA
>JAHDDF010000801.1 GCA_020629475.1 Saprospiraceae bacterium | reverse complement strand
ATCAGTAGTGTCCGGTTTAGCCAAAACCTAACCTACTGCAACACATTGAAAGATAGTGTTTTATTATTAATAAAATAGTGTGACGGATTTGAATTGAGTAACGTTGCCCAAAAGAGGGGGCATGAACCAAGGTAAATATGTTTTCAGCCAAGTTTTGGAACTGATTCACCGTTCGGAATTTGATAGGATTGTCCGGAAATTCAAGGGGAACCATAGGGCAAGAACGATGACCTGTCGTCAACATTTAGCGGTTTTAATGTTCGGTCAATTAAGCGGCAAGGATAGTTTACGAAGCATCGTGATTTGCTTGGTGGCGCACCGGAAGAAGTTGTACCATTTGGGTATGCCGAGAAATCTAAACCTATCGACATTATCCGAGGCGAACGGGAAAAGGGATTGGCGAATTTATGAGTCCTTGGGATTGAAATTGATTGGAAGGGCGAAGGGAACCGTGTGGTTGAGGGAGACCGGAGTCGATTATCCGGAACCGATTTACGCCTTTGATTCCAGCACGGTGGATTTGTGCCTAAGCCTTTATCCTTGGGCGGATTTTCGGAGTACCAAAGCGGGGGTAAAAATTCACGCGATGCTTGAGATAAATACGGAACTACCTGTTTTCGTGTTGATTACGGAAGCGTCCCTACACGATGTAAAGGCGATGGACGCAATCGTGTTGGAGGCGGGAGCCGTATATATCATGGATAGGGCTTACGTGGATTGGGCTCGTTTATCCCGGATGGATGCGGCGGGTTGTTACTTCGTAACCCGTGCGAAAAAGAACTTCACGTTCCGTTATCAAGGGTCAAGGCCGGTGGACAAATCGGTGGGTCTGATATGCGACCAAACCGTAAAAACGAAAACCCCGAAAGCGAGGAAGGACTATCCCGGAAATCTTCGAAGGATTAAATACAGGGACGAGGAACACGATGTCGTTTACGTTTTCCTTACCAATATGTTCGAGATTGACGCCTATCAAATCGCGGAAATTTACCGCAATAGATGGAAGGTGGAAACCTTTTTCAAATGGATGAAAGGGAACTTGAAAATAAAGCGGTATTGGGGTTTGAACGAGAATGCGGTAAAGACTCAAATTTGGGTAGCCATAAGCACTTATGTGTTGGTCGCGTTGCTGAAGGAAAAGGTGGATTCA
>JAHDDF010000800.1 GCA_020629475.1 Saprospiraceae bacterium | reverse complement strand
AACTATTCCAACTTACCCGTCATGTTGGTAATTCTTTTATTCCCGTTACTGGGTACCGCTCAGCAAATAAGCGTGCAACCAAAAGGTTCCCTGGAAGGTAATCCCAAAAATCTTCCCGTTCATGAGTATCAACTGATCATAGACCAGCAGATGGTCAATAAAGCCGGAAAGTCCGTGATGGGTATGACGGTCAACGGTGGTATTCCCGGTCCGGTACTACGCTTTAGAGAAGGGGAATTCGCTCGTATTACGGTGACAAATAAGATGGACGTGGAGACCTCCGTACACTGGCACGGCATCCTGCTGCCCAATTTGAACTGAAGCAATCCGGTACTTACTGGTACCACTCACACACCATGCTACAGGAACAAAGTGGGGTGTACGGTTCCATCGTTATAGAGCCGAAAGTGCCGACCCTGGAATACGATAATGACCTGGTGCTGATGCTGTCTGACTGGACGAACGAAAAGCCCCACAGCGTACTTAAAAACTTGAAACGTGGTAATGAATGGTACGGCATCAAAAAAGGTACCGCCACCCCGCTTAACCGGGTGATTACCCGCGGAGGGCTCGGGGCTCAAATAGACTTTTGGCGGCAACGGATGGAAGGTGCGGACATTGCCGATAGTTACTACCCGGCCTTTCTTATCAACGGAGTAACCAGTTCGGATAATCCGGACTTTAAGCCTGGAGAGCGGGTACGTCTACGCATCATTAACGGTTCAGCCTCCTCCTATTTCTGGCTTACATTTGGCGGATCTATACCGTTACTGGTTTCCGCCGACGGATTGGATGTAGTACCGGTTGAAAAGAATAAAACCCTGATTGCCACCGCAGAGACCTACGACTTCATCGTCATTATTCCCGATGATGGAAAACTCGAAGTTAGAGCCTCCTCCTTCGATGGCTCCGGCATGGCGGCAACTACCCTGGGAACGGGCCAACTATACCCCGCCATGGAAATTCCCCGCCCCGATAAAATCGGGATGATGAAGATGATGGCGAAGATGGATATGCGGATGGGTGCTCCGGCATTGAAAGCCAATCCTAAAAAGGACGAACGCTACGAAATCAAGAAGAAATACGGGATGCAGATGGACATGGGCGGCATGGATATGTCGGGTGGTAAAATGGACGGTATGAAGATGGAAG
>JAHDDF010000799.1 GCA_020629475.1 Saprospiraceae bacterium | reverse complement strand
GTCCCCTTTTTTTACGAACAACTCCAACAATACCAATTTGGTACGGGCCTCAAAATTCTTACCCATAGGTATTGCCAAGGCCTTATCCATATATTCTTCCGCTAGGAAATATTTCCCCAGTCCTACATAAGCTTTCGCATAATTTTTAAAAATGAGAGCTTGGGTTACTTCCTTGTAATTTTCATTTCCTTCGCCTTCCACGTCCGGCAATACCAGATTCGCTTTATCCAATAAGGAAACGGCCTTTTCAAACTTGGATTGTTTAATATAAATTAAAGCCAAATTATTCAGTTGCCGCGGATCCGCCCGTTCCTGCTCCTCAGCCGATCTCAGCGCCATTTCAATGTATTCCTTGGCTTTTTCATATTCCCCTAGTTCTATATAAGCCAAGGATAGATCATTCAAAAAATCAGTGTGGAAGAAGGAAACCCCGTAACCTAGATTTTTATAATCAAGTATTCCGTCTTCCGTTTTTCCGGCTAGATCCACCATATGATCCACCGCTTGTTGGTTATAGTCGAAACCTAGTTCATACAAGCCCTTATTACGGTAATATTTGGCAAGGAGAAATTTATAATCCGCTTGGATTTTCACCCTATCTTCCTCGGAAGGTAATACCAAACCGGACAACCGCTCATCCAGTTCCGAAATCAAGGGAGGAAGCGAATCCCACTGTTCCGTTTTTTGGAAACAGAACGCGGCATATACCCGGCCGTACATCCAAAAATAATCCTGATCGTTCTCCTCGGCCCAATCCGCTACTTGGAGCCACACTCCTGCACCTTCTTTTATCTCCGCTTCGGTTCCCTGCATTAATGCGGCTCCTTTGGCTATTAGTCCATTAACATCCTGACCAATAGCTACGAAAAAAACCAAAAGAAAAATAATGCAAAAACAAATGTGCTTTGCAAGCCCCATAACACTATCGAATTTCCCCACTCACGAACGGAAAAGGGGGTTTTATACCCGTATCAAAATGGTTCGGGTATAGCAAGAAAAGCAATAAGGAGATTCAAACGAACCATCCGTACTCCAGTATCTTCCAAAAGCATGTTATAATTTATATACACGTTCCGTATATACCTTATCCCCTACTTGAACCAATATACAATAAATACCAACCAAGCTACACCAAATATTATGTAATCTTTC
>JAHDDF010000798.1 GCA_020629475.1 Saprospiraceae bacterium | reverse complement strand
CCCTAACAACTTTTCATTCATCGCTGCCCCGGGTTATATGCTCAAGGGCGGCGATTTTATTCTTGACGCTGACCAAAGCACGGAAGTGGAACGCCTGAGTGTGGATTTACACTACATCCACTTCCCCCTAAACATGGAATACTACCTCGGAAATAAATTCCTTATATCCACGGGTCCTGAATTTTCTTACTTGATCAAGGCTAGAGGCAAAAATAACCTAGGTAGTTTTGACGACATCATTTCCTACAACCGTTTTGAGGTAGCGGGTGCCGCAAGTGCTTTCTTTAGAATCCGACCGAAACTTGCCCTAGGGATTAGTTATAGTCATGGATTAACGCCTACCCGTCTTATCCGATTCTCCGGGCCAAACGGGGAGAATTGGGGCGAAAGCCGGGAGTTTAATCGGTATTTGGGTGTTGTGGGGCGGGTTTGGTTTGGAAGTTAGGTTGTTAGATAAGGTAAAGCCAATTTTTTCCTATTTCAAGTATGCTTGGAAACCGAAATCTACCTGTAATGGATCAACCGTATATGGGGCAGGTTGGTAATAATTTAGGCAAAGACGGAAGGTAAAGGTACCGTCCGTGAGTTCGTTCTTGAAATCCGCTAGTCCCGGGATAAGCTCGAAGGAGATACCGGTATTCAAGGGAAGATTTTCACGGAACGCCATTTCCAAGGGGGAATTAGGGTCATCGCCAAGAAGAATATTCATATAAGCGTGTTCCACGAAATCCAAGGGCAATCCTTGGTTATTGGATACGGTAACGAAAGACGGGCGAATCTCTAATACCTCATCCTCGGCAATGTCTCCAAGAAATTGGTCCCAATTCACGGCCACCACGTTTTCGTAGCAATGATTCTGTAGGTGATTATCCCCGGATTGTATCCGACTAAATTGGGTATATATCATATCAATCCCGGGTTCCGTATCCGAGCAGGAAGAAACCATTAACAAGGATAATAGCGCGGGGATGAATAGGTATATTTTACGCATGGATTTGCTGATGTAAGATGTACTAAGCAATTATGTTGTTGTTTTTCGAGTATGCCAATTGTCTGAGATATTGCTAATTAGATGTATCCCGATAAGAATCGGGACAAAAGATGTAAGAAAAGTAGCCGGCTAACAAGAACCTTAATCTTCTTTCTTTATTCC
>JAHDDF010000231.1 GCA_020629475.1 Saprospiraceae bacterium | reverse complement strand
TGATATCGATTGTGCCTGTATTTCATAATGAACTTAAAACCCATTACAAAAATGGCGACGGTATACAAGGTTCCGTATACGAACCACTGGCTCGCCGGCTGATTTTTTAATAACTGACTCAAAGGATCAAATAGGGCAATCAAACCACGATTTGCCGCACCATCGGCTCCTAGACCCAATACGCCCGGTGCCCAGTATAATATGCAATAAAACACGGTTAATACCACGCCGATAATCCAACCCCAAGCACCACGGTTTGAAATGGTGTTGTGCCAGATGCCATTGTTTTTGACCCCTTCAGGGTGTGCGCCGTAACTACCGTTGGTATACAACAAGCCACCAAGCGCCATTAAGCCGATACTACCGCCGCTAATGAGCCAAGGGTAGGGGAGTTGCCCACCGAAAACGGAAAGCAATAATATTAATGTACCGATACCCGCCGCGGCTAGCCCGAGTTTCTGCTTGATATTGAGTTTAACGTCCGGATTGGATAACGATAAACTGGTTTCCATAAAGTTCATGATATCCTATTTTGAGAGTCCTAAAAATGAAAGGACATTTGAAAGCCCCCGTTTCTTTTTTAATTGTAATTGACCGCCCGTTTGTTGGTTATAAAGACGAACCAATTCGGCTTCGTATTCATCGTAAAATTCAGGATCGAAATTCGCCATTCCTAAATTTTCCAATACCTTTTCCAATGCGGTTTTATCCTTGATCCATTTTTCGCAAACTTCATGTCTGTAACGGATGCCCATTAAATTAAAACCAAGGATGGTTTTGTCGTTCTTATCGTATACCAAACGAATGGATTTTTTCCCGTCCGAATGTTCCCAATATAAAGAAGCATGATGCTCTTCCGGGCGGGCTAAAACAGTTCCGTACACTTGATATTCAATGTCCAAAAACTTAGCGGAATTAAACCATAAGCCGGGGTCGTATTCCACCTTTTTACCCATAATATTATAGGCTACGGTTTCACCCATCATCCTGCCCGTGTACCAAATGGCTTCCACGGGGCGCCTTCCCGGTTTGGGGGATTTCTGTTCGGCACAATCACCGATGGCGTAAACGTCAGGGATATTGGTTTCTAAATATTCATTGACCTTGATGCCCCTTCCCGTTTCCAAGGCGGTTTCCTTGAGGAATGAAATATTGGGGTGAACACCGGCGGTTAATCCCACGTATCCGCATTCAATTCTTTCGCCTTTATTGGTAATTACCGCGCAGGCTTTTCCTTCGCCGTCATCCACGATTTCCTTGAGTTCCGTTTCCAGTCTTAAATCTAGATGATGTTCCTTGATATGACGATTAATCATCTCGGATTCCTCCTTGGGAATCGCGTTGCTCCAAAAGCTGGATTCACGAACCAGCATCGTTACCGGAATTTGCCGGGAGGCAAACATTTCCGCCATCTCTATCCCGATTAATCCGCCACCTACGATAACGGCACGGTTCAAGTCCTTGGAATAAATATCCATATACTCTAAGTCCTGGGCGGAATAAAGCCCTCGAACGGCTTTTAAATCTTGCCCAGGCCAACCGAATTTATTGGGTTTGGAACCGGTGGCGATAATGAGTTTGTCATAGGAGAATTTTGGAGGCACCGGACCACGGACCTTATTTATCGGTCGTGCTTCGGTTAGGTGTAATTTCTTATTGTCAAAATCAATATCAGTTACCCAAGCCCGCATCAAATTAATACGGTTCTTCTCCCAAAAACCCGTTTCATAAGGCATGGTATCCTTGAAACGCATATGCCCCATATAAATATACATGAGCGCCGTACGCGAAAAGAAATAATCCGTTTCCCCTGATATCACAACGATATCATGATCCCCAAGCTTCCGCAACCAACGGGCGGCAGTTATCCCACTTATCCCATTGCCGATTATTACAATTTTCATTTTAGATGGAGGTTTATGGTTGAATTAACTCCTGTTTTCCGGATAACGAGATTTACCTGTCATCTGTCATTTGTCATCTGTCATTTTCCGCTACCGATTCCCGCCCTGTAATTTCAATACAAAACCGGCACCCAACCTAGGCGACCGACCGATATTTCTACCCCAAGGTGTATAAGCGGCATTGGCAAAAACACCGAAGGATTTCCCGATAGGAAAATAGAGCGTACCCCCGAATTTAAGAAAAGTACTGCCTTCTTGCCCAAGAGGGACCTCATTATCTCCCGCGCCGATGGTATACGTGAAATCTATCCAAAAGTCGGTGTAGAACTTGGCGTTGCCGTAACCTACCCGCCCCACTGTGGGAATAATGAATTGATTCCTGGGACGGATTTTATAAGATGCACCTGATTTCAACATGAAAAATATACCGCTATATTCTTGGTGTTGCAATACACCGCGGAATTCAAAAACGGTAGGCTTTTCGCCGATGGGGTTGTTGGATTCAGGGCTTACCCTGTAATTCCCCAGGGAGGTAGTTACCCCCGCCGCCACGATGAAATCCGTTTGGCTGGTTTCACGGGTCTTGTTTACGGGTCTGTATTTCAGGAAAAATTGTCCGTCTTGGAAGCCTTTGTTGTCGGCATCACTTCTGACAAAAGGGATGGAAACCACCAGCCCTAAATTTTCCTCGAATCCATAAGCGATAAAGAGTGCGGCACTGTGGTAAGTGCGGTCAAAAGTATCCTGCAATTCACTACCCAAGTAATAGTTCTCGTAATGCTCGTACCCGTAGGAAAAAGCAAGATCCGCTTCACCGCCTTTTTTCATGAAACCGTCGATGGGACCTTGGGCAAGCAAGGAACTTGAGAATAGGAAAGTTAATAGAAGGAGTAGTAAGATTTTGTCCTGCATGGAATTGTGGTTTCCTTTTTAACGCATGTTTTACGAGACAATGATATCCTTCAATGTACGGAAAAGTTGTCGTAGCGGTTACATGGAGGGTAGCTTGTTTAAATTAAATGCTGTATGATTTCATCCGTTTCATTTAGCGGTTCCGTTTCTTTTACAGTTAACTCGTAACATGCGAATTTAAAAGAAAAGGCTAGGGGGATGGTCAAGAAAAGACCGATTCCTAACAGTAAGAATCCGAGAGCGGCGATTAACCAAAAGAGAATTTCTAAACCTATGATTTTAAAGAAATTATTATTCACCGATAACGAAACGCCTTGTTTAAAAGTACTTAGAAATCCTTGGTTTCCATCCAAGACTAAATTAAGGATGAAGAATTCTAAAAAACGTAATAAGGGAATGATGAGAAAGGATAGGATAAACGTGTATAATAGTGCATTAAAAGAGACTACATCAATGTGTCCTGATTCATGGAAATCAAAAAATAGGGGGAGCATTAAATAGAATACAAAATAAATAAGAGATAAAACTGAGTAATTGAATATGCCTATTAATGTTGCACCGAAAAATCCTCTTAAACTAGGGAGGAAGCTTTTGAAATAGCCCTTTTTCTCCTTGTCTATCCGATGGCAATAATTGTAAAAACAAACCGATAGGATTTCAAGGAAAAGGAATGACAAGAAAAGAATTAGGAAAAGATCATGAATGAAATTAAATATGCCTAATATTAAAATCAAGACTATGAAAAGAAATAGGGAGAAATGACCTAAATTTTTGTTAGTAATAGTTGAGGCTTGTTTATAAGCATCCTTTATTTTGAAAGTTAACGTCAGGTTCCCTTGTGAAATATGGTTTGTTTTGCTTCTCAATGTAGTTTTTGGTTTCTAGGATTACAGACTTGATTTTCTTGGATATGGAATCCAGGTAATCCTTCTTGTATTAAATTGATGCCACGTTCCAAAAAGAATGTTTAAATTAAATGATCCAATAAATCGTCGGTTTCGTCCACGGGTTGCAATTTGTCCATTATTTCTTTTTCAAAGAACGCGAAATATATTCCGTAAGAAATAGGAAGCGCTACGATCAATCCCAGGCATATCAAGCAATATCCTACAATAAATACAATCATTGAGATAGTTACCATCCAAAGTACAGGTCTTAAATTTCTACCTGCTGAAGCTTTCCAACTCAAGGATATTGCCCTGCCTAAAGGCATTTTGGAAAAGAGAATAAAAAACGGCGCAAAGAAGAATTTCGTATGCATTAAGATTTGAATCAAAATACCAAAAACAACTGCACCGATGACGAAAATGGTTTCTTGGGTAGATTCCAAATTGTCGGGGTCAAAACCGGTAACACCCATTATGACACCAAAAAAAATGAGTCCTAAAATGGGAATACACATGGCGATAAAATAATTTCCTAAAATTCCTCCGTATTCAGAAAAGGCTCCGAAAAAATCTCCGAATTCTGCACCCTTATATGCTTTATATTTATAAAAATAGGTAAGATACCCTGCACCAAAATGGGGCATTACGAAAATCAAAAGGAACCCAAGGCATGATAAAATACCCATTAATACATATAAGATTAATAGGATAAGCGAAAACCCTATCATTTCACCGATATTGGCTTGAAATAACTCCCAAGCCCGTTTAAAGAGTTGATTCGTTTCAACTTTAAAGGTTGGATTATTAGACAGAAAATTCTCAATTCTTTCAGGAGGAATAAAAGTGGGGTCAAAAGAATTGCCGTATCGGGGATTGTCAATGGGATCGTACATTTTTTTGAGTTTAAATGACTAAAGGTTTAGGCTCAGTTAGGCAAATCTGTCGCTGGATTTTCAACTAGGTGCCCCTCTAAAATATTGTTATTCAGATGTTAGACGCTAGATGTTAGACATTAGACAGTTGTTTACTAAAGTAACAAAAAGGAGTCTAACGTCTAGTGTCTAATGTCTAAAATCTTGATTTTTAAATAAGTGCATCAAATTGAGTTAGCAACACGATTGCCTATTAGCCCCAAGGTTTATATCAAATGTTCTAAAATTTCTTCTGTTTTATCCCGTTCCTCCTCCGAGAAAATATCCCGGAAAGCACGGTAATTCATCATGGTAGCTATAGGCAAGGTAAATATCATTCCGATATAACAAAAACTGCTTCCCGCCCAACCTATCACGAAAATAACAAGGTACATTAAACCGCACCACATAGGGGATTTAAAAAATAGTTTTACACTTAATCCCATGGCTTGGAAAACGTTCGCCCTTGCAAATAAGATGAAAAAAGGTGTAAACATGAGTAGTGCCGAGGAGAAAAAATAAATGGGAATAAATAACATCCCGAATAATGCGCCTGCTTCATTCGGCAATACACCGGTTTCCTCCAAGTGAATCATGTAAAACAAGAAGGCAATGGATGGCACGGTGGTCAGGAATTCATAAATCCAAAATCCTAGCGTATGCCTGAATCCCGCGAATAAATTCCCCACGCCGGATTCTTCCCTTTTTTCATTACGATAAATAAAAATATACCACCCCGCCATTAAGGGGCCGGCTAAGATGCCTAAACTAAAACTAACCAGTACGCAAAAAATAAAAGACAAAAGGAAATGAGCGCCCAATTCGTCCTTCATCCCCTTGAAGGAGGAAGTCAGGTTTTTGCCGATATCGATCTTAAACCCGCTGTCCAAGGAATTGATTTTGTCCTTGATTTCATCTAGGGAGTAGAGGAGCCTGTAATCCGCACTCATGCTACGTCTAACTCATTTTTTTCGTCCAAAGGGAATACATCCTCAAAGGCAAGGTAGTGCGCGATATTAATGACCGGGATCAAAATGATAAACCCGAGTCCCAAGGTGAAAATCCCGATAAAAATCGCAAGAAGGATTTCGATTAAAACGAAACCGATAATCGGCATCGGATTCCTCAATACGATTTTGGTACTTGTCACTACGGATTCCCATCCTTTCATTTCCCCGAAAAGAATAAACAAAGGGGAAAAGAAGAATAATTGCATAACAAAGGCACCCAAAATAGAACCGGTTAAAACCCCGATGAGTAAGGGGAGAATGGTTGCTTCAATATTCTCCGGATTCCAATACAAGACTGCCGCTATCGTACCGAATAATACGATAAAGAAAATCTCGATTACGATGGTAACCAACGTGTAAACAAACAAGGGCATAAAATGCTTGAAGCCCCTAAAGAAGGAGTCAAACTCAAGGGGAATGCCGCGCTTCTTCTCGTAGGTGGTTACGAAATATCCCGCAAAAAGGATATTGGTTAACAGGGAAACAAAATTGGCAATAATGAAGAAGACAAAGGATACACCCATCTGGAGTTTGAAATCCGCCTTTGTCAATTGCCACGCCTCCTTGTAATATGCCCAATTACGAAAGGAGAATTTCCGCTTTTCCCGGATGTGGTCATACACCACATCCGGGTTTAAGGCGGTTTTATATAGGGTTGATTTCTCGTCGCTCACTTGCCGGGTGGTGTTTGATTATACCAAATGCTCTATGGCTGCATCTAATCCATCAGGAGAGGTATCAATTTCTAGCCCGTCCCTGAATAGATAATAGGACGCGAAATAGATAATGGGTACGGTTACAATTACCCCAACGAAACAAAGCATCACACCTAACATATTTATCAGGAAAGAAAGTATAGTGAAGCCAAGAACCGTCCCGATATTATTTTTAACAATGCCTGCACTCAACTTTATACTTTCCCAACCGGAAACACCGCTAAAGGTGATAAGATGGATGGAAAAGGCGTGAAGGATGGTCAGAATTATCGCTACGAAGAAGAAAAGGAAATATGCCAAGGCAAAGCCTAAGGCAAAACCATCCTCCCCTCCGATAACTGCACCGATCCCCCCGAAAACGATAAACATACCGAAAAGGATGGCGAATAATAATCCCATCAAGATTAAGAAATACATCAAAATGGAATGTCCATTATCAAAACCTCGGAACAAATCATTCATTTCGAATTTTTTCTTTCCTTGCTCTTCATCGTACAAACCCATAAACATTCCTGACATCATCCATGGACCAATAATTCCGATGAAGTAAAATATCAAGCCCGTAATAATGGCATTACCCCAGTCTTTTTGGACGTATTCCCATCCTTTTTTTAAGGCCGCGCCTCCTGTGGTAGCCAAAGGTCGCCCATTAATGTATTCTTGGATTTTGTCCCGTGATACTACGTTATGGTATTCACTCATTTTTCAAATGGATTTTGTAATAATGAAGTTGATG
>JAHDDF010000797.1 GCA_020629475.1 Saprospiraceae bacterium | reverse complement strand
CGTGCGGGATGCGCCAATGCCTTTGCCATCGACGCTAAACGCTGCTGCCGTTCCGTGAATAATGCTTCTTTGCTTTTTCCCATATCGTAATATTACGATGAATATATTTACTGATCAAGAAAACAGCTAAATTTTCTTTGTTCCAAACTCTGCTAAGTAATTCTGTTACTAATTCCCAAGAGAGTCAAATGTTTAAAATATTACTATTCAGACGTATCCCGATAAGAATCGGGACAAAAGATATAAGACGTAAGACGGATTGGTACTAAATATGATAGTGACGTCTTACGTATTATATCTTATTTCTACAACTTCAAGCAATTGACGAATTTTTAGGTTATAACTTTGCCCTCATGAAAATACGGTTCTTCATTTTTACTTGGATTCTTATTTCACTGTGCCTTTACGGCGATTTGACCTGCCAGGATTTCTCCTTCAATCCTCCTTCAAGAGAAATCGGGTGTATGGAGCAATTCAACCCTAACGCAAGAGGACTGAATCCCGTAAATAACTTCCTCTTGGCAAAGATGACGGAGTTCATGTACCTGGAACGCTTGGATTACCAATTCCGCTATTTTAAAAACGGGGAAAAGCCATTGGAAGGATGGACTACGGAACGCTTAGAGAAGGAGAAAATCGTAACCGACGATAATTTTGAACAAGCATTTGAAGCCCGCCTCAAACATTATTTCCCGGAAGGAACGGATTTCAAATACATCAATAAATCCACCTTGGATTCCGTGGAGGTTTTGGGTATCAATTTCGCTTATGGCTTGGATCCGGAATTAATGGTGGTAAATGCTCCGGAGTACGTCCTCATCCTCTTCCGGGGAACGGACAACATCGGTAATAATTTCATGGGTGAATGGACGGGCACGGATTTCAACATCCGTCAAATGAAAGCCACCGGCGCATTGGAAGGGCTTAGGGTTCACGCGGGTTTTTGGCAAAGCTTTGATCTTATTAGAGAAGAACTTTTAGACCATTTAGATGCCTCCGGTGCCAAGGAAAAACCCATTTGGATTGCGGGGCATTCCTTGGGCGGTGCCTTGAGTATGGTTTGCGGTTTATACCTCAAAGCGGATGGCTATCCCGTTTCACAAGTTTACACTTATGCTTCCCCTAGAACCATCGGTAAAAAAGCCTTTACGGATAA
>JAHDDF010000796.1 GCA_020629475.1 Saprospiraceae bacterium | reverse complement strand
TTGGGGAAGTCCGCGATAATTACACTTTCAAGCAAATGCGGGTTATCGCCAAGGAATATAAATTTAGCTTTTCCACACCGGTTAAGGATATTCCCAAGGAAGCCATGCAAACCATTTTGTATGGTGGTAATGATAAATTGAGCATGAAAATGCGTTTCGGGAAAGGCGGTGAATACGCGTACCATCTTTCCAATGAGGGATTGTTGAACATGCTTAAACGTTGGCATAAGAATTCTTCTTCCGATGGAATACGTCGTTGGATTGAAGGCTTTATGACCTCTTCGGAGTGTACCACGTGTAGCGGAGATCGCTTGAAAAAGGAGTCCCTTCATTTTAAACTGGACGAAAAAAATATTTCCGATCTCGGGAATATGGATTTATCCGATCTATATAAGTGGATTGAAGAACTTCCCGGTAAGTTATCCGACAGGCAAATGATGATTGCCAGGGATATCATTAAGGAGTTAAAATTGAGGGTTGGCTTCCTGCTTCACGTAGGTTTGGATTACCTGACCTTGAATCGTCCGGCAAGGACACTTTCCGGAGGAGAAGCGCAACGTATCCGCCTAGCCACCCAAATTGGTTCTCAATTAACGGGTATCACGTACATTTTGGATGAACCTAGTATTGGTTTGCACCAAAGGGATAACCAACGTTTGATTGAAGCATTAAGGGAATTAACCGATATCGGGAACACGGTCTTGGTGGTAGAACACGATAAAGACATCATGTTAGCTTCCGATTATTTGATTGACCTTGGACCCGGAGCCGGCAAACACGGAGGTGAACTCGTGGCACAAGGACATCCGTCCGAATTCCTTAAAGGAAATAGCCCTACGGCATCTTATTTATCGGATAAGGTGAAAATCGAAGTACCCGAAAAACGAAGGGAAGGAAACGGCAGCTTCTTGGAACTAAAGGGAGCTACGGGTAATAACTTGAAAAACGTAAGTGTAAAAATTCCTCTAGGGACTTTTACTTGCGTAACGGGTGTTTCAGGTAGCGGGAAATCTACGTTAATCAATGAGACCTTGTATCCTATTTTGCGTAAGCATTTTTACAAGAGCAAAAAGAATCCGTTAGCCTATGGTTCCCTAAAAGGAATTGAGCACTTGGATAAGGTTATTGAAATTGATCAATCCCCTATCGGGCGTAC
>JAHDDF010000230.1 GCA_020629475.1 Saprospiraceae bacterium | reverse complement strand
ATTTGACCGGTTCCCGCACAAGCGGAGCCTTGATTGTCGGATACGGTAACCATATAAGTCCCGGGAGTAGTAACCGTAATTTGGGGTGTATTCTCCCCTGTACTCCACATATAATCATAACCCGCCCCTGAAGGATTCGCGGTTAAAACGGCACTAGGATTTGAGGCATCCACGTAGGTAGATGTGGTGCTAATGCTAACACCCGTTAAGTCCAAGGACTCCTCAATAAAAATATCCGCTAAGCCGGAGCAATTTCCGGCTGCGTCCGTTACGGTTACCGAATAACTACCGCCTTGGGAAATGGTAATGTCTTGAGTGGTTTCACCTGTATTCCAAACCAAGGTCATCCCGGGAGAAGGAGTACCGCTAAATTCAGCCGTTAGTTCTATGGTCGGGTTTTGGCAATTGATTTCCTCAGGGTTCGCGACTATCGTAAGATTACAAACGGGATCTTCAATGATGAATGTTTCGCACTCTTGGCACGTGGTGAAAACGCAATCATCATACGTAGAGTAACATAGGGTATGTGTGCCCGGGCTAAGGTTGGAAAGTGTAATATTAAGACCAAATCCGACGCTCATACCATCCAAGGTCCATTCGCCGTCAACGAACCATCCAAAACCAACGTAATCCGCTGTAACCTCCGTACCTGAAATGGTGTATTGGAAAGTCGCATCGCAAAATGGGTCACATGAAATAACGATAATTGGCGCTTCCGCACTTTCCGTATTCGGTCCCGCATCGCTTACTCCGCATAAATAATCATTTGTGGGATCACCATCAGAGAGGATATCCGCGCAAAGATTGGGACAAGGGTCCGGATTAAAAATACTTGGTTCACAATTGCCGTTACACAAGTCATCATTACTTGGATCGCCGTCGTTTTCAACCTCTTCACAACAATTAAAGTAATACTCCAGATTTGCCGTATTTACATAAGTAAAGGCTCCACCGCCCGGACCGGAAAAAGGATCGAATTGGGTTTGGATGTTTAAGGTATCCGCTTGTCCCGGTGCTAGGGTATCCAGCCATACCATCGCATTACCGTTAATCATCAACTCACCTTCAGTGACTGATGCGGAAAGTAAAATGGGTGAAAAACCTACTTGGGGATCGTATAAATCATCATTTACCGATGCCTCAATGGTACAAGAGGAATTATTGGTAACAATGATTTCAAAATTAACAATGGGAAAATTTCCAAAAGTTAAATCCACGGTACTTTCGTCCGCCGTTTTGGTAATGGTTACCTGACCTAAAAGAAGGATGGGTAAAATCAATATTATTACTATGGGAATGATTCGTTTCATGGCATTTCATTTTAAGGGCGCCCAAGCTCTTATCTGACGATAATTTTAGCTGTTGCTACCATTTGGTTCCGGGTTGATAATTGGAGAAAATAAATTCCGCTTTCCAGGGTTTTTATATCGATATAAAACGGGTTATTATTTGTATTTCCTTGAAGGGTATTTCTACCCAATGCATCAAAAACGGAGTAATCCATATCATGTATTGAGGCTCCTTTTATTTCAATAAGAACAAACTCATCCGCAGGATTAGGCCCCAAGGAAATTTCCGTTCCTTCAAAATCAGGGGACACTACCATATCCAATAATTCTACGGGAATAAAATCCTCCCCTAGCGTGTGGAATACCATATTGGTAATGATGGGTTCATTAAAATCAAAGTAGATTGCCGCCTCGTTTTCAATAACGGTTCCTAGGGGAAGCGCTTCGTCTTGGTACACGGTAAATTGAACATAACCGTGGCTTTCCGGCTCATTGGTGGTGCTGTCAGGGAGCATGATTTCCGGGAAACGGAATTCTAGGGCACCGTTATCTTCCACGCTAAATTCAAAGGGATGACTTGCCCCTTGTAATTCTATGGAAGACGGGTCCAATGCCGCATCTAAAGTATCTCTAATGACGACCAACTCCGCCGTATCCGTCCCTGTATTTTGAAAACGAATGAGGTATTCCAAGGGGGCTTCCTCTTCGATAAAATGCTGGCTATCATATCCTACAGGAACAGCTTGCTTGTCATTTGGGTCAAAGGAACCCGTATTCTCCGCACAGAAAACAGTACGGAAAGGACTATCGTCACCATCGGGAAGGATGTTCAAGAAACCCGTGGAAATATTACCGAATTCATCCGTGCCACAGCCTTCATAAGACACTGAAACATCTTGGCTAGGATAAGGATACGCAGGTGCTTGGGTGGTTTCCATTCTAACAGTGGCACCATCCGCTTGGAAAAGTACGAATTGGTCTTGCCCCGCATCCAATTGGTAATCCTCGTTCACGCGCATCACCATATCTTCTATGATGATATAGGAACGAGGGTTTATCATGTTTCCCGTACCGATGTTGTGTAAGCGGAATTCCACCTCCCCTTGGTCGCACTCCGCTTCCAAGGAAATGACGTCCCCGTTCCAATCCGGAAAACAAAACTGTTGCGGATAAATCCGTCCCTCGACACAATGCGTTTGTCCTAGAACCGCTTCGCAGCTTACGTCAGCGTAAACACGGAAGGTTCCTTCCTCAAAAACATCAAGGGTTCCCAGGTCAAAACGATAGGTTCTTCCTTGAACGGAAGACCAAGGAATATCGCTTGCCGTAGGTTCAAGAAATTCATCGAAGGTTATTTCAATATAAGCGTCATTTGCCGGGGTGGTTCCTTCGTTGTTATAATGGACATAAAAAACGGAATTATAACAGCGCTCCAATTCCGGCGAAGCGATATTAATATTCAAATAAGGACAGTCGACTACGGGCTGTACAATGACAGTGGGAATATTCGTTTCACCGGTTCCCGGATCATTATTGATATTAATATTACCGCTACATACTTCCCAATAAGGATTAGGTGGATAAACCGTTCCTTGGTAGGAGCCTGTTTCCGGAATAGAGATATTAAAACCACCCGCATTATTGGTCGCGGAAAATATTTCTTCTCCTGCTCCCTGAAAACCGATAAGCCATTCAGAAACGGGAAGATCCCCGGCGTCATTTAAGCAATTGCCATTGATATCCGCGATGATGGTTCCTTGGGCAAGCAATTGATCCCCTAAGGAAATGGCGTAGAGGGCGCCGGCATTCGAGTTCGCTCCTTCGGCGGCGATAAAGGCTCTTTGTTCCTCCTCGGAAATCGCTAAAGCATTTCCGAAGGTGGCGTTAGCCGCGCCGTCCGCAGGGGTAATTTTTTGGGAAAAAGCCCAAGAATTACCATCGCCTGAAAAAACATAAACGGAACCGCTATTAGAACCATTATCCTGATCGGCGTAAGCCCCCACGAGGATGAAATTCCCTTGAGCATCCATACTCACGGATTGCCCAAAGGAATCTCCATCCTCTCCGTCAGGGGCAGTTATTTTTTGGATTTGCTGCCAGCTTGAGGTATTCTTGAAAATATATGCCGAGCCTAGAAAGTTGTTTTCCGCGCTTGCCCCTACAAGTATGGAATTACCGTCAGGAGAAATATCCAAAGACTGCCCAAACCAAGCATTGGCTGAAGCATCATTAGGGTTAATTTTTGATTCTTGGGACCAAGTGCCGTTCTGCTCCTTGAACACATAAACCGAACCGCTCTCCGCTAGGGCGTTTTCATCATCGCGATAAGCGGAAATAGCTATATCATTTCCTTGGGCATCAAGGGCGATACGATACCCGAAGTTGTCGTTGGCATCCGCATCGTTAGCGGTAATCTTGGTATTAAAAGACCAATTATCACCCTCCCGTTCAAAGACATATACGGCACCCGCGTCTTGTGCCGTGCCATCATTCAAGTAGGAACCTACCGCAAGCACCGTCCCGTACCGGTTCAGGGCAAGGCTTGACCCGAACCAGTCTTGGGCGGCGGCATCCGGGGCTGTTATTTTGTTTAGGTAGATGTAATTGTTTCCGTCTCTTCGGTAGATATGAACCGCGCCGGCATCGTCTCCTTCATCATCATCTAAATTAGCGCCAACGGCAATGAAATTTCCGTCGCCACTAATGGCAACCGCCTCCCCGAAACGGTCTAGAAACTCCGTCTCCGGCACCGAAAGTTCACCTCCTTGAACCCAAGTATTCCCATCAAGGAGGAAAAATCGTACGGAACCTCCAAGCGGAGCAATATCCGAATCCCCCGGATTTCCGGATACCGCTACCGTCCCGTTTTCCGAGACGGCAACGGCATGCCCGGCAATATCCCCGGGGTTAAGCCCGGGAAGAATAACATTCTCCAAACTCTGCCCAAGCAGTGTAAGGGAGAATAATGAGAGGATGATATGTAGGAGTACCCTTTTCATGTTCTCTAGGGGTGAATGGTTCCGATGATGGTTTTTCCTAAGATATTCATAAGCTTAAATCCTTTTAGCCTTTCGATACATCAAAGTTGGTTCAATGCCTCGCGTTTTTCAATTACAAAAATTGATTGTAATCGGATATTTTTATTTATTTAAAAATCATATATTTATGATTATCAATGATTAAAACCACTAATTGAATCGGACATTATCATGCACGAGAGTAAAGTAATGGAGGTGTTTTTTTCCTTGGATCGCCAAGAAACCCGAGAATTGCGGCGATTCGTACGTTCGGATTTGCATAATAAGCATGAGAAAGTGGTGTCTTTATTGGATTTCATTTGCTCTAGAGGCAAGTTGACACCGGAGTCCCTTTCCAAGGAAAAGGCTTTCGCCTACCTATTTCCGAATGAGGTATTTGACGGCAAGAAACTCTTACACGTAATGTCCTACCTTTTCAAGGTCATGGAATCCTTTTTGGCTTACGCCGAATGGAAGGACAATGGTGTAACGGCGGATTTATCATTGCTTCGCTCTTACCGGAAGCGGCGCTTGGACAAGCGATTCAAAAAAAGCGTGGAAATTGCCGGGAAGGATTTAGAAAGAGGACAACTCCGCAATGCTCGTTACCACTTCCTCAAATACCAAATGGGCTTTGAGCATTACGAGTACATTTCCGAGCAGAGCCGGGATATCCGAAGTAATCTCCAAGAAGTATCGGATGGTTTGAATACTTATTTTATTGCTGAAAAATTAAAACAAGCTTGCGGGATTTACGCTCACAAAACGGTTAACCCTAAGGAATATGAAATTGATTTATTGGATGCGGTTTTATTGACTGTCGGTAAAAATGATAAATACTTAAAAATACCGGCTATTTCATTTTATTATTTCGGCTACCATTTATTGGTTCATTCCGATGAAAGTTTTTTTATTCCTTTTAAAAACCTATTGGTAAACGAAGGAAATAAATTCCCGGAAGAAGAGCTACGTGACTTATATTTAATTGCCATTAATTTCTGTATTAAACAATTAAATTTAGGAAATCCGCCATTCCTTTCCGAGTTATTTGACATGTATAAATTATCCTTGGAATCAGGGGTACTGTTACAAGGAAAAATCATGTCCCGACTTTCATTTATTAATATTGTTTCCGTTGCTTTAAAATTAAATGAATTTACTTGGGCGCAGGATTTCGTATTGCAATATAAAAGCACTTTAGAGGAGCGTTTCCGGGAAGATGTTTTTGATTACAACCAAGCTAAAATTTTTTACCGTCAAGGACGTTACGCCGAAGCGATGCGTTTATTGTCCGCTACGGATTTCGGGGAGGTTTTAATTCATTTAGACGGAAAACTGATGCTCCTGAAGATGTACTACGAGCTAGACGAAATCGACTCCCTCGAAGCACTCTTGGATAGTATGCGGGTTTACATCCACAGGAAAAAAGTAATTGGTTACCACAAAACTAACTACCTGAATACCATATCATTGGTAAAAAAACTCATTTACCTGAAACCCGGAGACTCCAAGGAGGGAGAAGCCCTAAAATCCGCCGTACAATCCAAGGACATCCTAACGGAAAAAAAATGGATAATCGAACGAATTGAGGCAAAATGTTAAAAAACACTTAACACAAAATCCAAGAAAGGGATTCCTAGTTTTTAAGCCGTACCAAAACCAAAATCACATACGCTCCAACTTTACGAATCGAATTCGATAATCCATTTTTTAACGACAGGAAAAGTACATCAAAATGAAAACGATTCGTATGCTTGCGATGACGATCGTCATTGCGCTTATCAGTATTCCTCTATCCGCTCAACAAGGATTTTCTTTCGGCTTAGAAGGAGGTCTTGTTCTCTCCGGATTTTATTCAGACATCGATACGGACTTAAGCAATTGGGATGTAAGAAATGCACCCCAAACCGGATTTCAAGTTAATACTTTCGCCGCTTACCGTTTTAAAAAACCATTCGGAATAAGTTTTTCTCCGGGATTTATTTTAAAAGGTGGGGATTTCGTTGAAAAAGAAAACGATCCTTTGATTGATCCTAGTAGGATCAAAATGAACTTATACTACTTACAGTTCCCTCTTTTTGGTGATTTTCACATCGGAAAAAAGTTTATTATTTCCGCAGGACCGGAACTTTCATATTTAATTAAGGCGGAAGCAAAACTCGACAACGGAGACAAAAACGATGTCATGCATATGTATGGTGATGCACGACTTGAAATCTCCGGTATTGTAGCGGGTTCCTATAGAATTACGGACAGGATTGACATTGCCTTGACATTCTCCCACGGCATTAACCCCATCAGGGAATTATACTATACGGATCAAAACGGCAACGATCTTGGCTCTTACAAGGAGTTTAACCGCTATTGCTCCGTAAAAGGACGATTTAGGATTTAGAAGCCATGCAATGAAAGCCCGTTTCATCGTATCCCTAAGTATGTGCTTGCTCTTTCTCATAAAAGGCAAGACCCAAGATTTCCGTTACGGAATCGAGGCAGGTTTCCTTTTGTCCAATTTTACCATCAAGGAAAACCTCATTCAAAATTTAGAGTTACGCACTGCCCCTTCCGCGGGCTTCCGTATCAACGTGCATGCAGGATATACCTTCCCGAACAACTTTTCATTCATCGCTGCCCCGGGCTATATGCTCAAGGGCGGCGATTTTATTCTTGACGCTGACCAAAGCACGGAAGGGGAACGCCTGAGTGTGGATTTACACTATATCCACCTCCCTGCAAACGTGGAATATTACCTCGGTAATAAATTCCTTATATCCGCAGGCCCTG
>JAHDDF010000795.1 GCA_020629475.1 Saprospiraceae bacterium | reverse complement strand
GATAAAGGCGTAAGCTTTTTTCTAAAACATCTTGTGCGGATACCAAAGTCGCTTTCTACGCAACGGATGGAACTACCGATGATACTCCCGATACCGATATTACGGTTGATAATATTGAGATAAAAGTAGGGGAGATATTGGAGCAACCCAATGCCACTTTATTTACCGTTAATGATGTAATCCCGGACACGGATTATAACATTTACGTTTCTCCTTACAATGAATGCGGAATCGCTCCATTCCCGCCACTTGCTACGGGTAATAGTATAGATGATCCTGCTCCGGTAACGCTTACAAGTATCGTTTCGGATTCTTTAGCTACGTCCATTACTTTGAACTGGAATGATGTAGGTAATGAAAACGGTTATATCATCGTTCGTTCCATCGTAGGACAAGGCGGGCAAGTGGAAACTCAAATCCCCGGGGATTTATCCTCTTGGGTGGATACGGATATTGTTCCATGTGTTTCCTATCGTTACCAAATTAAATCCGTAAATGATTGTAACGGTTTCGGCATTCTAAGTACCAATGATCTTCAAGCATTGGTAACGCCTGATTTGTCTCAAGTATTTACCAATTCCAAGCGCTTGGATGCCTCCAAAGGTTTTTATCCGGATAGAGTGGAATTGAGTTGGTCTAACAATAATACTACGGGTCTTTCCGGTTTCCGTATATTCAGAAGGGTATTCGGAAGCGGAGATGATTTTACTTTAATAACAACTACAACGAATACTTCAGGAATTTACTTGGATTATTCCATTGAGGCGAACGTAATTTATGAATATAAAATCGTTGGTGAAACGACTTGTGTTAATGATGTTATCTTTTCCAATGAAAGTTTTGCAAACGGTTTCCGTAAGCCTTCCGGAATCATTAGCGGTAACGTAAGTTACAGCGGTGGCATCGCGGTAGATAGCGTTCGTGTCCTAGCGGAAAGCACGGATGGCGGAACCACAGGAGGTACCGGACTATACTTGGACGGAAACGGTGATTACCTACAAACACCTAATCCTACTTCTACAAACCAAGTAACCGTAGAGGCTTGGATAAAGCCGGATGATTTTACATCCGATTTTACCTTGTTTGATAATTTGGATAACAATCAAGGTTATACCATCGCTCACGAGGCAGGTAATTTCACATTAAGAATAGGGGATG
>JAHDDF010000794.1 GCA_020629475.1 Saprospiraceae bacterium | reverse complement strand
CTTGGGTTCTCCCTGCATCCCAAACGACGAAACGAAGAATCAATGGAAGCAATAGGCGAGTTAATAGCAAGGGTTGGAGTTTGGGTTGAAAACACCTATTTAGGAAGGAAGTTGTTTAAGCCGTATGTTGAGGCTTTTGAAGGCTTATCCAAAGAAATTTGGCTATTGTCCTTGGTCTCTCTGATTAATCGTTCTGGTTCCGTTGTTTTCTTATTCCTTTCCGTTTACTTAACCACCCAATTGGGCTTTTCAAAACCCGAAGCAGGGATAGCGATAACTTGCGCGGGGGCGGGTTCTGTTATCGGGTCCTACATGGGGGGGAGATTAACGGATTCTTTCGGTTACTACAAGGTGGCTATAGGGTCGCTTATCATGGTAGGCTTCCTATTCTTTTCCTTGATTTGGGTAAAGTCTTTTTATGGCATCTGCCTAATGATGATGATCTGTAATTCCGTAGGTGATTTGTATCGCCCTGCTTCAGCTGTGGCCATTAACCGTTATAGTAAGAAAGAAAATCTGACGCGTTCCCTGTCTTTATACCGCCTTTCTATCAATCTCGGATTTGTTGCAGGGGCATCCGTTGCCGGTTTTATGGCGGGTTCTTTCGGATATGATTGGTTATTCATTATTGAAGGAATCACCTGTATAGCTGCGGGTATCGCCTTCATGATTTTCTTAGAGGAAAGGAATGAAAAAACCAAGGAAGAAATCTCTAATGAGGAGATGGGTACAGAGGTTGTAATGCCTTACGATGATGGTTGGTTTTGGTTATACCTTCTAGCTGTTGGCTGTTGTAGTTTTTCTTTTTTACAGTTGTTTACGGCTTACCCGGTTTTCTTGGAGGAAAAGCTGATGATGTCCGAATCAAAAATCGGTTTATTAATGAGTTACAATGGTATTTTATTGGTTTTCGTGGAAATGCCTTTGGTAGCTTATCTTATCAGAAAGAAAAAGGAAATTCACTCCATGATCTTTGGTGCGGTCTTGATAGGTTTATCCTTTATGGTATTCAATATGGGCGGTTTTTACACTTGGGTCGCCATATTGTCTATGACCTTGATTTGCTTCGGGGAAATCATAAACTTCCCTTTCACGTATACGGCGATGCTCAACCGTAGCCACCCTAAAACCAAGGGGCGATACGTAGGTATGTACGGGA
>JAHDDF010000793.1 GCA_020629475.1 Saprospiraceae bacterium | reverse complement strand
TACCGTCGTCAAGATGCCATCGGTACGCCCTTCTGCGTTACCGTGGATTTCGAAACCTTGGAGGACGGAACCGTTACCCTTCGCGACCGCGACACATTGAAACAAGAACGCATCCCAGTTGAGCGTGTAGCCCAGATCGTTAAGGAGCGCACGGATATGGGGCAGTTGTTCGTTTAAATAGATATTAGACATTAGATTTTAGACGTTAGACTCAGCTTATGATTTAAGCCCAAGTCCGTCTAACATCTAAAATCTAGCGTCTAACGTCTGAATAACACTATTTTACGCCATTGAACCGCTTGAAAATCATTAATACGATTTTTGAATAGAGCCTAAATCTTCCCTTTGAAATTAACCGCCCATAACCTAGTAAAAGTCTACGGAAAGCGTACCGTGGTAAATGATGTTTCCTTGGAGGTGAACCAAGGGGAAATCGTGGGTTTATTGGGTCCTAACGGCGCGGGAAAAACCACCTCTTTTTATATGGTGGTAGGATTTATCAAGCCCAAGCAAGGCAGGGTATTCCTGAATGACGAGGAGATTACCCCGCTTCCCATGTACAAGCGGGCAAGGATGGGTATCGGTTATTTGCCGCAAGAACCTTCCGTTTTTCGGAAATTGAGTGTGGAGGATAATATCATGGGCGTGCTTGAAATGACCAAGCTTTCCAAGCAGGAACGCATTGATAAAATGAATTCCCTCATTGCGGAATTCCGCTTGGAGAAAGTTCGTAAATCCAAGGGCGATCAACTCTCCGGTGGTGAGCGAAGAAGAACGGAAATCGCGCGCGCACTAGCTACTGATCCTCAATTTATCCTCTTGGATGAACCCTTTGCCGGTATTGACCCCATTGCGGTGGAAGACATCCAATACATCGTAGGAAAACTCAAGGATAAAAACATCGGCATCCTCATTACCGACCATAACGTACAACAAACCCTTTCCATTACCGACCGTGCCTACGTGATGTTCGAAGGAAAAATCCTGATGGCGGGAACCGCGCAAGAATTGGCGGAGGATGAATTGGTGCGTAGGGTTTATTTGGGTAAGAATTTTAAGTTGGAAAGGAAGGAATCAAAAGTAGATATTGCCCCTGTTCCTCGAAGTCTTTCCCAAGAAAGACTTGATAAACTAGGAATGGTAAATCCTACAGAGGATG
>JAHDDF010000792.1 GCA_020629475.1 Saprospiraceae bacterium | reverse complement strand
GGGAAGTATTTTTCCATGCTTTTCGGATTACTCTTTTCCTTGGGTTTGACCATTGTAGAAACCTATGAGGTCATGGAGATATCCGAGCAATGGAACTTGGGCAATTACGCACATTCTGTCACCATCATTCTCTTCGCCATTCTTTGGATCGGGTTCTGCTTGGAATTGAGGTTGATACTCAACCTAGCGGGTAAGAGCAAAGAAAGCGAAACGGGTAACACAACTGAGGAAATAGAGGAACTACCCACATCGGGTAAAAACGATACTGAGGAGGGAAACGGGTAAAACCCTTGCCAAAATTACCCATTGGTAAGGGTGAAACGCCCACAAAACGCAGGAACAAAGGGAAAACCAAACGGGAACGGGTACTGGAGGAACGTGAAAGATACTTGAAAGCCAACGGGGAATATCCGAGTAATACGGAATTACAAAGAAGAACGGGTATTACCCGAAAAACCATTGCTAAGTACCTCAATGAAATCTGATGCTTTACTCACTCATAGAAAAGGAACATATCGAATTCAAACAGAAGTTGGAGGCATTGGAAAAGATGCTCGAAAGCCAACGGGAAAACCTTGAGCAGTACGCAGAGAGAGAGGGAGCCAAGCAAGGCTATCTGAACAAGGTCAATTACCAGCTTCGGGTATCACATGAGTACATCGAGGCATCCGAAAATCTGATTGAAGAAATGGCTGGGGTAATGGGTATGTTCTTCAATGGTGATGACATCAAGCGCATGACTCAGGAGAACAAGGAACTGAAACATGAGAATTTCAAATTGAGGAAACTGCTACAAGCAAAAGGATTTGATCTAAGGCTATTGCCATTCGTAAAGGAAACCGATTTTAGGACGCAGAACTTATGAGTAAGAAAAGGATATATGAAGAGGTGGTCATTCCTCAGAACTCAGGAGCCGATTCCGACCAAGTGGAAAAGGAGAATGAGGAATTGAAACCTGCTAAGCCCAAGGCCAAGAAAAGGAGCAAGGTGGAACTCGCTCAGGAGTGGTTGAGGTATGCCCATGAATTCCGATTCAATACCATTAAGTATGCTCCGGAATACAGACCCAAGGGAGGCAAGGAATGGAAGATGATGAAAGATAGGGAGCTGTCCACCTTTTGGCGACAGATGGCAATGGATGGCATCAACTTCTCCATCAG
>JAHDDF010000791.1 GCA_020629475.1 Saprospiraceae bacterium | reverse complement strand
AAGCAAAGGAAAAATCCGTATCCATTTTAACCCTTTCTTGGCGGAAAAAGCTTTCATCGGATTTTTCGACATCCACGCCTACATCGGATTGCTTTCTAAAAATTTCCGAAACGGAAATCGACTTCCCTGACTCCGAAAGGATTTTACCTCCCTCGTAATGCTTGGGGTCATAGCCTTCCAAGGAGCGGGTATCTTGTTTTATACCACCGGCTCCGTAGGATTTTCCCCCACCTTTTTTCAAGGTTTTATCCCTGTGTGGATGTACGAACCGGAACAATTCCTCTCCCTTCATCAAGAAGAGCGGGGAAATGGATTTTATGGCTCCAAAGGATTGCTTTTCGAAATCTTGGGGATTAAAACTTTTGGCACCGATTACCGGGATTGATTTGCTTTTGTTGTCTCCTTGCCATAAGGGCAATAACTTATTTTGCTGTAGCAGTCCGAAGCGTAACATTCCTAAAAGCGCGGTTTGCTGCGGGTAATAATTGGAAGTAGCAAAAAAAGAAGCCCTAGTTTTACCGTTAGGGTCGGAATTCCCGAAGGTGCGTTCCCCACCGAAATAAAAATCGGATAAGGGCTTTAATCGAATAAGGTATTCCATGTTATTTTTGGTCGTTTTGGTTCATGAATTTGGCGGCTCTCAAGGTTCCGTAAAGGATGTTTTTACGAAGCTCGTTATCCTTGTCTTTTCCTCCTTCCGTTTCTTTTTCCTCCTTGATTTCTTTCTTGGTTTTTTCATCCAAGGCTAGGAATTGATCCTCGTCCAACCCCGTGAAGTCCAATCCGTAAATACTCTTGATGTTGGATTCCAGTTCATCCAGGAAAGACATATTTTCCTCGGTCTTGTGAATATTTTCATTGTAGAAATTATTCCTGAAAGCCCTTAATCGATAATCATCATTATGGATGGATTTGAGCAAGCCATGATGAAGCGATGTTTTGTGTATGACCGATTTAAGGAATTGATCATCCTCCAAGTACGCACCCGTCAATTTCATGAAGTGGTTGATGGGGCTTTGGGGATTCTCCCAATCCTTTTGGATGACCGAACGGATGGATTGCCCGGAGTGGTGCCTGATTTCGTAAGCCAAGGCATTTTTATTGGGGTACTTTTTGGCAACGTAGTCCTGTAAGTTTCTGGAAAGTTCCAATGCCTCCTCC
>JAHDDF010000790.1 GCA_020629475.1 Saprospiraceae bacterium | reverse complement strand
TCCGACGATCCTGAATTGGCTCCCGGGTTGGAATTACAAGCGTAAAGCATAGCCAGCACCGCCAAAGCGGCGATACGGATGCCGTTGTACATGGTTCGATGCTTCATGGTAAATGATTTTTTGTTTTTACGATTTAATGCCGCCCTACATATAACGTAACACATTGTAAAAGTAAGGCAACAGGAGGGATAAACCACTCCTTGGCATGTTAAGTTCCCGTAAGTAATTTTTGTGTGGATGCTGTTGCTGTCGGCGGTGCAACCACCGACAATCGTGCAACCTCCGACTATCTTGCCTTCGGCTGTCAAGCAACGAATAATGTAGAATTTACGTCTTGGGTATATGAGTAAGACGATATTAATATAAAAAGGTTTAAAGCTAAATTCTAACCCTTTATCATGAAACGACTACTCATCATCCTCTATTTTGGGCTTGGCGCGATTTCGGTGACGGGGCAAAGTTTGTTGGATACGATGCTAGCAAAACCCTACGTAACGAACTACGAAGGAACTTTCGGTTTTTATCGCGTTCAGCCGGGGGATTTAAAACCCGGCCACCGCATAAACCAAAGCCTTCGATATTATCAAGGAGAAGTTTGGGTTTTTCCACCTTCAGTTGACTATGTACAAGTAGACACCGTAGAGCTAAAGTCAAAGTTGGACACGGCAACCATGAGAAGCCACGGCTCTTATCTATGTGTTCCTGCCCAAAAGAAAAGCACGATTTGTAATTCCGAAAATTTTAAAGGATTCTATCTTTTTGAACATATCCACATCAATCCTAAACACCAAAAGCCGGACAAGATTAGATGCATTTCCACCAAGGATAGCCTTTGGGAATTAACAAGCTATAATTGCCGGAAAACCATTCCTTATTCTATCTCTTTCGAGGAATGGAAATCAAGGAAAACAATTCCCGTAAGTGACTCATGGCAAAAAACGGAAAAGGATTTCATGCCTGTTTTCAAGGATGAACAAGGCAATTTTTATGTCCCTATTTACTCCGGGTTTTATTATCATTTTTGCTTCTTTCCTTCCTGTAATGATAGGAATCATCACGGCGCCAATAATATCTTTAGAATAATAGAAGAGGCATTAAACCGTCATGGCTATGGATTGCCCTTGGATGGGGTCTTGGACGAAAAAGACAAGGAGGCAATTTTCG
>JAHDDF010000789.1 GCA_020629475.1 Saprospiraceae bacterium | reverse complement strand
GCTATAACCGTTTCACCTCACCCGGCCCCAAACCCAATTCAAACAAATCATATTCCGCCAACCTTACCCGAATCAAGCGCAAAACCGGGAAACCCGCCTTGGCGCACATTCGCCTTACTTGCCTGTTTTTTCCTTCCGTGATGCTAATGGACAACCAAGTATCGGGAACGGTTTTCCTGAATCTAACAGGCGGGGTCCTTTCCGGAACCTCAGGGGCTTCTTTAAAAATGGAAACCTTGGCGGGGGCTGTTTTATGGGCTTTCCCTTTTATACGAATTTCAACACCGTCTCTCAAACATTGGATATCTTTTTCCGCCGGCGCTCCTTCCACTTGCACCCAATAGTTCTTCCATTTCTTTCGGGAAGGCTCCAATAATTTCGCGTTTAGCTTTTTATCGTTTGTCAAAATCAAGAGCCCTTCACTGTCCTTGTCCAACCTACCTACGGGATAAACATCCTTGGGGAAATTAAAGTCCAAATCCGCTAGGGTAACATGATCCGGATGTTCCCTGGTAAATCGGGAATGCATCCCGAATGGCTTGTATATGGCGTATGTTAAGGGCATTGCACCACAAAGGTAAAATGATTTACTTTTGCATCGCACAATTCACCCTTATGGAACTCAAAGGCTTTCCCGAAATTCTAGAAACCAAAAGGTTAAGACTACGCCCGCTCCAAGCGGATGACGAGTCATTTATTTCGCTGATGTTCACCCATCCGGAAATCAATAAATATATGGGTGATGGTCCGATGGAAAAAGAGGATGCACTAGCCCTGTTTCAAAAGGCAATAAAAATTCATGAGATTTTCCCGGAAAGGGTTTTTATGATTCGGGTCATTGAACATCAAGGAAAACGAGCGGGATATTTTGAGTTAAAACAAACCCGATTTTGTGAGGACGATGAATTGGAAATCATATTCTCCTTACTTCCGGAACATTGGGGAAAAGGATTTATTCCTGAATTGGTAAAGGAGGTAAATTCCATTAGTAATTCATTGGGCAAAACCATTATCGCTACCATTTACAGGGAAAACAAAAGGTCTTATCGGGTATTTGAAAAACTAGGGATAGAGAAGGAATTTCAAGCTACGGTAAACGGGGATTCCTCTTACAAGATTGTGGTTAAAAGAGCCCTTTAAAATGAGGTATTTTTTATTGATTTTTTCCTTGCT
>JAHDDF010000229.1 GCA_020629475.1 Saprospiraceae bacterium | reverse complement strand
ATAGAACGATAATTCCTCTAATTTTGTCTTGTATATCTTATAAGACTAGGAATCATGCGTGTTGAATACGTTTCATTTGAGACAGCCGGTGTTTTTTCTTCCAGGGATACCGCATATCAGAAAGGGGATAAAACCTTGGATGAGTTTATTGCGCTTCCTCCTGAATCTAATTCTTTTCCCATAGCCGCAAGGAAAAAATCCACGCAAGCCATAAATAGGGGGCTTCTTGTTCGTGTTTTGAAGGAACAACATTCCAATGTAACGGATCTCCAATCAAAGAATATTGATTCCTTACTTGATGATAAAACCTTTACCATCGTTACGGGGCATCAACCTTCCTTATTTACGGGGCCATTATATTTCGTTTACAAGATTTACTCCATCGTGAAATTGGCGGAGCGAATGACTCATGAGCATGGAGATTACCGTTTTGTTCCCGTGTATTGGCTAGGAGCGGAGGACCATGATTTTGAGGAAATTTCAAGGGTGAAAATTTTCAATGAGAAATGGCAATGGGAAAATGAAATAGGAGGTTCCGTTGGAAAATTACCCTTGGACGGTATTCTTCCTTTATTGGGACAGCTAACGGAATCCGATAAGAACGGGAATGATTTGATCCGGAAAGTGGTTAAGATTTACAAGGAAGCCCACCGGGAAGGAAAAACCTACGGGGAAGCATTTTCTGAAATGGTAAATGAGTTATTCGGTGATTTAGGATTGTTGATCTTAGATGCCTCCCACCCGGATTTTAAGGCTTCGGCAATGGAGATTTTTGAGAAAGAAATCTTTGACAATACTTCTTTTAAACCCGTAGGTGAAACCCAAGAAAAGCTAATGGCAAAAGGTTTTCCTTCCCAAGCTTTCGTACGTGAAATCAACTTGTTTTATACGGGGGAAGGATTTCGTGAAAGGCTCGTTTCAAAAGGGGATGGCTTCGAGGTCTTGAATCAAGACATTTTCTTTTCCAAGGAAGAAATGAAAGAGGAATTAGGGAAACATACGGAAAGGTTTAGCCCTAATGTGGTTATGCGTCCCTTGTATCAGGAATTCATTTTGCCCAATGTGGCATACGTGGGAGGCGGAGGAGAGTTGGCGTATTGGATGGAACGTAAAAAGCAATTCGAGATTTTCGGTGTTCCTTTTCCGATATTGGTAAGGAGAGATTCCTTTATCGTAATCACTAAAAAGAATTGGGATAATTGGACGAAATCCGACTTAGGAATCCAAGATTTATGGCGTAAGAAGAATGAAATCCTAAAAGGCATTGTCAAGGAAAATTCTGATTCGGAATTAGATTTGAATCGAGAGAAAGCGGAATTAAAATCCTTATACGGGAAGATCCAAGAACGATTGAAGGAAGTAGATGCCACCCTTGAAAAACCGGCTCTTGGGGAGGAAGCGAAAGCTTTAAAAGGCTTGGAGAATTTGGAGTCCAAGATGATACGTGCCGAGAAACGTAAAAACGAGGTGTTGGTTTCAAGGATTACCTCGGCTTATGATTCCGTATTCCCGGGCGGGAAATTGCAAGAACGGGTAGATAACCTGTTTTCCATGATTTTAATGGGCAAAGGGGAATTGTACCTAAGAGCTTTAGAATTCGCTGATCCCTTGGATAAGAGATTGAAGATATTGATTGAGGATTAAACCCTAGGAACCGCTTTTGTCAAAGTAATTTTCCCCGGGATACAAGGACCAATTACGGAACTTCCCGACCAAAAACCATCAAGGTGGAGCTTGTCGTCCTTGTACTTGACCATGAGTTGCATTTTCTTGATGCACCACTCCATATCCTCCGTTTTCTTGTGGTCTATAATTCGGGTTTCATCCAACATTACCATGAGGTTTCCCCTCAGTTTTCCTTTGAATTCCATCACCGCGTATACGCCTATTTCCTCAATTTGCACATAGGATTTCCCGGTTATGTTTTTCCCGTCTTGTTGGATAAAAATTTCAAAATCATACAAGGAGCGGAAACCGCCTTCATCTTGGGTGATGACGCCTGTCCACCGACCGCTTAAGTCTAAGTCGGATTTGGTAATTTGCGCTTCTACGGAAATGAAGGACAAACAAAAAAGGATAGAAAAAAGTAATCGCATACCATGAAATTTTGGGAACCATTGCAATATAGGAACCCTTATACTCTCAATAAAGCTATGATAAAACCTTGTAAAAACATTAACGAATGAAACGATACGCCATTTCCGATATACATGGATGTAGGAAAACATTCCTCCATTTATTACAAACCATTGGATTAAATAAAGAAGACGAATTATTTCTCCTAGGGGATTATATCGATCGAGGCCCGGATTCCAAGGGGGTAATTGATGATATTCTAGAACTTCAGGAGTCAGGCTTTAATGTCCATTGCCTCATGGGAAACCATGAGAGCATGCTCCTTGATCTTTTATTCCCCAATGAAGGGCACCAACTGGGGATTGCTTGGGCAAGTAACGGGGGAATGCAAACCTTGGAATCCTTTAAAGTGGTTTCCGCGTTCGATATCCCGGCAAAATATATTCAATTCTTTAAAAACTTGGAGTACTACTTTGAGGTGGATGAATACATCTTGGTTCATGGCGGTTTAAAGTTTTTTCCTGAAACCAATCCCTTGGAATTAAGGCAAGAAATGCTTTGGGCGCGAAATTGGTACGATGAAATAAATTATGATTGGTTAGGGGAAAGGATCGTTGTTCATGGGCATACACCACAACCCAAAATCGTAATTGAAACGAGTTCCCGACTCATGCACCGAAACGGTTATATTGATATTGATGCCGGTTGTTGTTTCAAGAACAGGAGTGTTTACGGTTATCTTTGTTGCCTCAATCTTACCGATAGGGAGATGACTTTCGTAAAAAACGTGGATTAAAATGGTTTTACCCGGGGCATTCAAGGAGAAAATGATGGAGAGGTTAGGGGAGGAGTACCCTTTATTCGAATCCGTTTTGAAGGAGGGTAAGGCCCCCGTTTCCATTAGGAATAACCCTTTTAAATTTCTTGATATTGGAGAAGAAGGTGTTCCTTGGGAACCACTTGGGAGATATTTGCCTGAGCGACCATCCTTTACCCTTGACCCTTTATTTCACGCAGGGGCATATTATGTCCAAGAGGCTTCCTCCATGTTCTTGGGAGAGGTAATCCGTCGGCACCTTGATTTGGATGAGGGTTTAAAGGTCCTTGATCTTTGTGCCGCCCCGGGAGGGAAAAGCAGTCATATCCTTTCCTTATTGAATAATGATTCCTTTTTGGTGTCCAATGAAATCGTGAAATCACGCTTTTCCATTTTACGGGACAACATGGTGAAGTGGGGTAGGTCCAATGTGGTTTTTACCCGTGAGATGCCCGAGAATTTTCAAGCACTTCCCGGATTTTTCGACCTGATTGTAGTAGACGCCCCTTGCTCCGGTGAAGGATTATTTAGACGGGATCACAAGGCTATGGAACAATGGTCGGAGGAAAACGTGGAGATGTGTGCCCTAAGGCAAACCGGCATCTTGGAGGACGTTTTTCCCGCCTTGGCGGATGGTGGGGTTTTAATCTATTCTACTTGCACCTATAATCGCGAAGAAAACGAGAGTATCGTTGAAAAATTAACGGAATCCGGCAACTTTGAACTTCTTTCCCTCAAAGGCGATTTCCAAGGGGTTGATTTCAATATCGGGGCAAGGTTTATCCCCCACAAAACCAAGGGAGAAGGCTTTTTTATTGCCGCCCTAAGAAAATTAGGCACAACAGAAAAGAAGAAGGAAAAGTCAAGGGGAAAACGAAGACGTCCCAATAAATTGTGGGAAAGGGTATCAAAACACAACCGGCCGATTTATAAGAATTGGTTAAAAGATGATTCGTTTGTTTTCTATAATAATTCTAAAGGTGAAACGGTAGCTTTTCCCCAACACTTAAAACAGTCGTTTTTACACATTTTAGATGCTTTTCCGTTTGCGCATCCCGGATTGATCCTAGGGAAACATGTAGGAAAAGGGTTGAATCCTTCCCATGACCTAGCGCTTAGTCTTGACTTGCACCCGGATATGGGGAGGATAGAGGTTAGCAAGGAGGAAGCATTACGATTCTTGGCAAAAGAGCCGCAACATTTGTCGAATGGAAAAAGAGGTTGGTTCTTGGTGACACACAAAGCATTGGGAATAGGTTGGGTAAAAGGCTTAGGGAATAGGGAGAATAACTATTTCCCCAAGCATCTAAAGATAAGAATGCGGATATCATGAAAAGACCGCCTAAAATAAGCTTGGAAACCAATATTTGGGATAGTTTAGCTACTATTCTTGTACCCGCTATTTTCATTGGGGTTTTCTTCTATATTTTCATTGTGTATGGAGCTTTACCCGAGGAAATCCCTATTCATTTCGATGCTAATGGCAAAGCCGATGGTTGGGGCGCTAAGAATACCATTTTTATCGTGCCGCTAATTGGTTTTCCCTTGGCGTTATTAATGAATTACCTATGCCGTTTCCCCCATACCTTTAATTATACCAAGAGGATAACCCTAGAAAATGCGGAGTTTGAATACCGGAAAGCCGTAGATTTAATGCGGCAAATTTCTTTGGCGCTAGCATGGATTTTTGCCTTTATTACTTACACTATGGTACATAGTTCCACCGTCGGTTCCTCCCATATCCCTTCTGTTGTTTTTCTTCCCGCTATATTACTTCCTGTTTGTCTACCGATTGTTTTTTATTTCCTCAAGCGGCAATAAATTTCGTATTTCAAGAGAAAACGGTCTTTTTCCTTGAGAAAACGGCAGTATTTTCTATTTTTGTTTAAATACGTGACCATTGGTAACATCGTATTTGCAAAAAGTATAATACTATGGGGAAGGCACAAAAGGGTGAGAAAATCACCGGTTACTTGGATCAACTTGAGGCAAGCCAAAAATCCAAGAACAAAAAAAGAATAATTATGGGAAGCGCTTTTGCGGTTTTCCTAGCCGCTGCGGTCGCTTTTGTAACGATTGATAAGACCAAAGGCGGGTTATTGGCATCAAACGGGGCTAATTTAAATTCGGGAAGTAATCCGGATTTGGTTCCCACGGATCCACTGGATGAGAAAATGCGCAAGGTAATTGCCGAGGAAGGTACTGAAAATCCCGAGGTAAGCCCTGCTTCACCCGAGGAAACCTCCTTGGCGCTGAATGAACCTGCCGCAGTGGAAAATGTAGAGCAGGTATCGGAGGAAACTGAGGCACCACTTGCAGAAACGCTTCCGGTGACAGTTCCTTCCGCACCGGAACCGGAACCGCCTAGCCCTGAGGATAATCCCGTAAATGAGTCCTCCGAAACAGGATTGAGGGAGAACATTCCAATGGCGCAAACTTTCCCTGAGAGTTATGAGGGAACCGAAAGGGCCAGCAATCCCAACTCCGTAAATCGGCCTGTTACAACCCCTGCATCTAATCCCGTAAGTTCCCGCAAGGTTAACACGCCTTCTACTTCAGCCATTCCTAATGATGAGTTTACGGAAAAGGGGGGCGAACCGGCTGTTCCCGTATCCAATAATTCAGAGGATTACGATAAAAATGATATGCTGAAGATTAAGGAGGACCTTCAGAAATTAGTAGACAAGTCCGAAGAATCTACGGCATCCACAAGAGCTTTACCTCCAACCTTACCGGCATATCCGGGAGGAAAATCAAAGATGAGGACTTTTATTTCGAATCGGGTTTCGTACCCTCAGGAGGCTAAATCCGCAGGTGTAGAGGGAACGGTTTATGCCTCTCTTGAAATTGATGAATCCGGAAATATTAAATCCACAAAAATCCTCAAAGGATTAGGGCATGGCTTGGATCAGGAAGTATTACGGGTTCTCGAAAACATGCCTAAATGGAAGCCGGCTACCAGAAATGGATTGCCCGTTTCCCAAAACGTAACGGTTCCTGTAACATTCAAATTGAACTAGGTTAGTTGTTTAGATAAAACGAAAAATGAAGAGGGCATTGCTGAAAAGCTTTGCTCTCTTTTTGTTTTTATGTTCCCGGTAGAGACGCGGTGCTCGCGTCTCCTCTCCAATTTTGGACTGTAGCCCGATTCTTGGTTTTACATCCAAGCCATAAAAATGTTCTATATTTTCGATATAGAGGGGAAGACGCATTCAATGCGTCTCTACAAGCGTACATTCAAAATGTAGAGACGCGGTGCTCGCGTCTCTTTCCCCGATTTTGGATTGAACTACCTCCTTGTTTTTACCACAAGACCTCAATATAACCCTCGGCTTTTCAGGTAGAGCAAAAGACGCATTGAATGTGTCTCTACAGGGAATAAACACGATCGGAAATAAAAAAGAGGTTGTTTCCCTGTGGAAACAACCTCTTTGAATCATCAAGCAAAGCTTGATAATTTTAATTTCCTCCAACAGCTTGAATAGCAGGAGCCGCAGGTGCAGCGGTAGCAGGCTTGTTAGGGTCCTTAGCTACATCAGCGGAAATCTTAAGCGTGGTAGTAACCGGATCCGTGTTAGCGGTAATGGTTACGTTTTTGGATTGCTTACCGGGCTTGTTCTTGGAATCGAACTGAACCTCGATTTCACCGGTCTCACCCGGAGGAATCGGCTCCTTGGGCCAAGTAGGAACGGTACATCCGCAGGAACCCTTGGCATTGGAAATAACCAAGTCTTCCTTACCCGTATTGGTAAATGAAAACGTGTGCTTTACCTTTTCACCTTCTTGGATGTTACCGAAATCGTACTCGTTCTCGGCGAACTTCATGGATGTGGTTGGACCCGTAGGTACAGGAGGTGTAGCAGCAGGAGTGTTGTTGTTCGCTACAGCGTTGTTGTTTTTGCTAACTAGGCTCTCTCTCGCCGCATCTTTAACGGATGAACTAGACTTGGAACCACCGGTTCCGGAAAACATCATCCATCCTAACATTAGGATGATAACGGCAAGCAATGCAATTTGAATTTGGTTCGCTTTTTCCATTTTTAAATTGTCAAATTGAAATGAATGAAAAATCTAAAGTATGAATAAATACGGTTGATTCCGCAATTTACTTCCCCTTTCCTTCCGAAGGGACCACCTTCCCCGTCATTACAAGGACATTTGGCGTTTTACTTCGGTTGGTTAATAGCATAAAAGTCTTAAAGAAAGGACCTATCTGTTTGGCATCAAATGTAGCTTCGATGAAAGCGGTTCCTCCTTTTTCTATGGGTTCCTTTGTGTATTCCGAAACGGAACATTCACAAGAGGATTT
>JAHDDF010000788.1 GCA_020629475.1 Saprospiraceae bacterium | reverse complement strand
AAATTTTATTCGGCTCATCCTGTTTATTTTTTACGATACTACGGCATTCCGCACCTATTTCCCTTCGTTCGAAATAAAATTTCTTTTTTTACTAGTACACCTGTAAATTCCACGTGCACGGGGTGTTTATAATTTGTACATTTGCCGCGAATCCCGGAAGGGAGGATAAAGCCCTAACTTCCGTTTTTTTTCATTAAACGTACCCTTATGCAAATTTGGCGATACAAGTCCAAGATTCACCGGGCTACGGTGACCCAAGCGGACTTGAACTACGTGGGTAGTATTACCATCGACGAGGATTTGATTGACGCGGCCAACCTAAACGAAGGCGAGCGTGTTCAAATCGTAAACAACAACAACGGCGAACGCCTTGAAACGTATGTCATCAAAGGCGAGCGCGGTTCCGGAATTATTTGTTTGAACGGTGCCGCCGCCCGGCGTGTAGCCGTGGGCGATATCGTCATCATTATTTCCTACGGATTGATGACTCCCGAAGAGGCAAATGCCTTTACGCCCGTTAATGTTTTCGTGGATGAAAACAACAAGGTCCCCAAAGGGTAACCATTCCCGTTAAAAATCGTAGGATCATTTCGAGCGGGGGCGTTTGCCTCCGCTCGAAAAATTTTACCTTGTTCCTTTCTTCAAACGTATTTGGATCTTGAACGATAAAATAAAATCCGTCCTCCGCTTTCTTCTTTTTCTTGGGTTAGGAATCGGAATCCTATATTGGTTATACACCAGCCAAGAAGCGGCCTTCGGTGATTACTGCAAACTCCAAGGTATCCCGGAATCCGATTGCGATTTCACGGGCAAACTCATCAGCGATTTCAAGAGCGTAAAGCCTTTTTGGATTCTATTGGTACTGGTTTTTTACATGATTAGTAATCTAAGCCGCGTACTTCGTTGGCGCATGATGATGAATTCCTTGGGGCATCCTATTACTTTCGGGACTGCTTTTGTGGCCGTAATGACCGGGTATTTCGCAAATTCCGTTATTCCGCGCTCCGGAGAATTGGTAAGAGCGGGATATGCTAGTTTTAAAACGGGTACGCCCTTGGAAAAAGTCCTAGGAACCATCGTATTGGGTAGAAGTATCGATTTTCTTTCCCTAGGAATCGTAATCGTCCTAGGTTTTGTCTTGGAATTCGAAATCCTATATGGTTACGTATCCGAAAA
>JAHDDF010000228.1:4208-7226 GCA_020629475.1 Saprospiraceae bacterium | reverse complement strand
ATTGGATGATTACAACATGGCGGTGTCCGGCTACATCATGCATGACCGGGTAGGCCCAACCATTACCAATGGTTTTACCGCCAATTATGCCTACCATATTGAAATTCCTTCTTGGGGTTACAATTCACACTATTTTTCAATAGGTGCTTCCGTATCTGTTTTGCAACATCGCTTAAAAGGAAGTGAATTGGTAGTAACCGACCCGGACGATCCCTTGGTTATAGGTGATGACTTGTCATCTTTCCTTCCTGAAATAGGTTTAGGAATCATGTATTACAATGACCATGTAGGATTCGGGTTTTCCGCACCTCAAGTCCTAGGGCTTACCGCCAAATTCAACGGTGACGGTGAAACATCCTCTATTGCCAAAGCCCAGCATTTTTATGGGAACATGTACGGAAAAATCCCCTTAGGACAAAGGGATGATTCGTATTTTATCCCAAGCATTTGGTTTAAATACGCCATCCACTCCCCTTTCCATGTCGACTTCCATAGCCAATTCGTTATTGACAATACATTCGTTTTCGGTGTAGGATATAATACCGCCAATGCCATCAAGGGAGAGTTAGGGGTTATCGTTTCCGAGCAATATAAAATCGGTTACACCTACTCTACCCAATTTACTCCTTGGAACACTTTCTTGGGCGATTCCCATGAAATCATGTTCAGCTACATCATTGACAGTGATGATTTCGGATGGTATTAGTCTAAATCCAAGAAGTCCGAAAATACGCTTAACACCCTCCCCTTACCATTCATGTCATTCCGGGGTACTTTTATCATAGTTCGACTAGGTATGATAGTAAAGCCTTTATCTTGTAAAGGAATTGCCTTTTTTATATTATTCTCTCATAAGTCTGATTAAAGCTCCTTCCCACCTTTAGGAGCTTTATTTTTTTGTCCATACCCTACTTTTTCTCCTTTTCCTGAAGTATTTCCATCGTACGAGCATAAATCCCTTCTAGCTTTTCAGGAAACATACCATAATACTCCAAGGAGGAATAATACGCCTCCTCCTCTACTTCATGAATCCTAAAAATTTGACTGTAATAGGCTTTTGCGATACTGTCCCTGTTTGCCAGCATAAAAGTTTGGATGGAAGCCTCCGCAAGATGCGCATCCGATAGAACTTCACTCATCTTTTCTTCAGGAAGGAGATTATCAGGAACGGGGACGCTTCCCGTCCCTCCGCAAGAGATACAAAAAAGGAACAGCCCCAAGAGAAAGGGGCGGATTAGGTTTCTTACATTTGCATCCATAAAACTAAGGCATCTCATGCTAGATAAAATTTTGGCGGATTTGGAAGGTACATCAACCACCTTGGTTGCCGTTTCCAAAACGAAACCAAGTTCGGCGATTTCCGAGTTGTATCAAAAAGGACAACGTATTTTCGGGGAAAATCGCGTTCAAGAACTGACCCAAAAGTACGAGGAACTTCCGAAGGACATAGAATGGCATATGATCGGGCATCTTCAACGGAATAAGGTGAAGTACATCGCACCTTTCGTTTCCTTGATCCATTCCGTGGAAAGTATCCGTCTCTTGGAGGAAATCGACAAGGAAGGAAAAAAGAATGATCGTACTATTCCCATCCTTTTGCAATTCAAAATCGCCAAGGAGGATTCCAAATTCGGGATGCAAGTAGAGGACATCAAAAAATACTTGTTATCGGAAGAATTCGAATCCCGGAAAAACGTTGAAATAAAAGGCGTAATGGGCATGGCTACCTTTACGGACGACCATGAAACCGTTAGGGAGGAATTCAAAACCTTAAAAGGAATTTTCGATATCTTACAGGAAGAGGTTTTCAGGGAGAATCCTTCTTTCCGTGAAATTAGTATGGGAATGTCCGGGGATTATAAAATCGCCGTTGAGGAAGGAAGTACCATGGTCAGAATCGGCAGCCTCTTATTCGGTAAAAGAAATTACGGGTAACATGGATTTAGATATAATTGACGATTTGGTAGGCGGTACCACGAGCAGGAACAACGAACCTCAACCCGTGAGCAAAAGTATCCGCTTCGCGAACTATGCCGTCGATAAATTGGTCTATGTCGTTTGGATTTTAATCTTGATAGGAATTGATGAATGGTTCATTCCCGAAAATACGGTCAGCCAAGAAAACTTCTCCCTTTTCGGGGGACTAAACCTTTTCCTCTTCCCAATCCTTTACTATGCGTCCATGGAAGCCATTTTCGGGCAAACCCTAGGAAAAATGGTAACAAAAACCAAGGTCGTCATGCATTACGGTGATGATGTTACTTTTGGATACGCATTCCTAAGGAGTTTGGTAAGATTGGTCCCTTTTTACCAATTTTCCGTCCTTTTAGGAGGTGATGGCAGGGGCTGGCACGACGCTTGGACACAAACCATGGTCGTCCAAAAAAATCAACCCGTCCAAAATGACTTCGTTTGACAATTTCGAATCCATCAAATAGCTACATTTGCGGTTGAATTCCCGTACAATCCGGTTGCAATGAAATACACCCTTATTTTACCCTTTCTTTTTATCTGTTCTCTTGTTTTTGCCCAAGACGAAGCTACCGTAAGCGGCTACGTAATTGATGCTGAATCCGGTGAAACCATGATTGGTGCCACCATCTTCGTCAATGAAACAGGCGCGGGAGACATTTCCAACGAATACGGATTTTATTCCATCTCCATCCCCACCACGGACTCGGTTACCATATCCTATTCCTTCACCGGTTTTCAAACCATTGAAAAAAGGGTAAAAACCAACGAGGATATAACCATTGACATAGAACTATCCTACGGTGAAATCTTGAACGAGGTGGTAGTAAAAGCCGATTCCTACAAGGAGGTTTTAAACTCTACCCAAATGAGCGTAGAGAAAGTTTCCATGGAGGACGCTAAGCTTCTGCCGGCTTTATTCGGTGAGGTAGACATCATTAAAACCCTTCAGCTAAAACCCGGGATTTCAACCGGTGGCGAAGGAACTTCCGGGCTAAACGTACGTGGAGGAACCACGGATCAAAACCTCTTCCTTTTGGATGAGGC
>JAHDDF010000228.1:0-4108 GCA_020629475.1 Saprospiraceae bacterium | reverse complement strand
GATTTAATCACGGAATCCCTGAACCGTTCCAATGCGGATAACCCGGATTGGGTACAAATCCCGAGGTATTTCTTCCACGACTTGAACGGAAAACTCAATTTCAAGATCACGGATAGGGACAAACTCTTTATTTCCGCTTATTACGGTAAAGACCGTTTCGGTTTCAAGGACGATGATTTTGACTTCATCTTTGATTGGGGGAATATCGCGGCGACCTTCCGTTGGAACCACGTTTACAACTCCAAGTTGTTCTCCAACGCCACGCTTACCTTCTCGGATTACCAATACAATATTTCTAATCGCCTAACCGATTTCGCGACCTTTGAACTCGGCTCCGGTATTAGGGATTATACGGGTAAAATCGATTACCTCTGGTCTCCGGACAATAAGCATAACATCCGTTTTGGAGCCAATGTTACCTACCACCAATTCGAGGTAGGACGCTTGAGTTTCAATGATGATGACAATAGCTTCAACTTTACGGCAGGACAAGATTTCGAAGCTGTCGCAATGGCACTTTATATCGCGGATGATTGGGAAATCAACGACGATTTAAAACTGAATTACGGAATCCGATTCTCCGGTTTCACCAATAAGAAATTCTACGGTGGAATAGAGCCGCGTGCCGCCCTTAAATACACGGTTAATGATAATGTATCCATCAAGGGTTCTTATGCCATGATGACCCAGTACATTCACTTGGTAGCGAATTCTTCCGCATCCCTTCCAACGGATGTATGGTATCCTTCGAATGAAAGGGTAAAACCACAACGTTCCCAGCAAGTAGCGGGTGGCGTGGCTTATACTTTCGATATCGGTGAATCCAGCTTCCTACTTTCCAATGAGGCATATTTCAAATGGGGAAAGGATTTGGTGGATTTCCGTGATGGGGCACAGCTTTTCGTAAACGACAACTTGGACGAGGAATTCGTTTTCGGTAGAGGTTGGTCTTACGGTGACGAAATTTACTTGGAAAAGCAATCCGGTAAGGTACGCGGATGGATAGGCTACACCTTGGCTTGGTCTTGGCGTAAATTCCCGGATATCCTTGACGGTAGAAGGTTCCACCCGACTTACGACCGTAGACATGACCTTAGTGCGGTTCTTATCTACGATATCAATAAGCGATTAACCCTTTCCGGTTCTTGGGTATTCTCTTCCGGGAATCTTACTTCATTACCAATCGGAAGATTCAATTTCACGGATATCGGTGGTGCGGAAGGGCAATTCCCGATTACGGAAGACGGCCAAAGCGGTGTTTCCTTGGTTCCCGTTTATACGGATAGGAACAGTTTCCGCTTGGCACCTTATCATAGACTAGACCTCGGGTTCGTGGTTCGCTTCTTCCCGAAATGGGGTGAATCCGATTTAACCTTCAACACTTATAATACTTACGATAGGAGAAATCCTTTCTTCGTTTATATCGATACGGTAGAGGATGATGACGGGAATTTTACCGGCGTTCAAGCCAAGCAGGTTTCCCTCTTCCCTATCCTACCTAGTATTACTTGGAATTTTAAATTTTAATTGAAATTGAACAAGGAAGCAAGGATACAAGCCTTAATCCATTTGGGGCAATTAATGGGTAATCCGGATGAGCGGATGCAAGCCCATTTCCATCGTACGCATTTTAATAATAATTGGTTCACCATCGAGAATCAAACCTCCTCTTCCAAGGCGATCGCCCGAGAGTTTTTAGCGGAGGATAAATTGCGGGCTTTTACGGCTTCGTATGACATTAAGGATGAGGCGCAAAAAAATAAAGTAGGCTTAATTCCTGCCGCTAATATTCCCTTGGTAGGTTTCCATGATATGATGTGTATTTTCCTTAGCGGAAACGTATCCGTCATCAAGGTGTCGGAGCGGGATAGATTCATGTTACCCTTCCTTGCGAAATTACTTACGGAATTTAATCCGGAGGCGGAATCCTATTTTGAATTCCCGCAAAATCTCCCCCTAAAATCCTTGGATGCCGTAATCGCGACCGGCTCGGATAATTCGTCGCGTTATTTTGAATACTACTTTTCAAAGGTGCCGAATATTATCCGAAAAAACCGGACGAGCATTGCCGTTTTACAAGGGGATGAATCCAAGGAGGAAATCATTGCTTTGGGGCAAGATATTTTCCAATACTTCGGCTTGGGATGTCGTAATGTATCTAAGATATATGCACCCGAAAATTATGATTTCAACGCATTCATGGAAATCCTCCATGAACCCTTTAAAAATACCGTTTCCCACCCCAAGTACAAGAACAATTTCGATTACCAATTCTCCTTGTATATTTTAAATAAATTCAAGCATTATAGCAATGGTGCCCTTTTGGCAAGAGAAGCGGAAGAACTTGTTTCCCCTATCTCCACCATTCATTTCGAATGTTATAATAACCTTGAGAACTTAAGTCAAAATCTACAAGCACAATCCCATAAAATTCAGTGCATTAGCACTAAATCAAAAATCCCCAACCTAGATACGGTTCCCCTTGGAAAAGCACAATCCCCTTCCATCACCGACTACGCCGACGGAGTGGATACTATGGAATTTTTAATTAATAATTAGGAATTAAAAATGAAGAATGATTTCTTTTCATTCTTCATTTTTAATTCTACATTCTTCATTACTATGTCTTGGTTCTCTGAATGGTTTGATTCCCCGTATTACCACGTTCTTTATCAAAATAGAAACGATGAGGAAGCTCATTTTTTTATTGATAATTTAATAAAGAAATACGAGCCGAAGGAGGATGCGAAAATGTTGGATTTAGCCTGCGGGAAGGGACGGCATTCCATTTATTTAGCGGATAAAGGATACGAGGTCACCGGCGTGGATCTTTCCCCTCAAAGTATAGAGCATGCTTCCGGGTTTTCACATGATAAATTATCGTTTTATATCCATGATATGAGAAAACCTTTCCGTATCAATTATTACGATAACATCTTTAGCTTTTTTACCAGCTTCGGCTACTTCGAAAGAGCAAGCGAACACAAGGCGGTCCTGGATGGTATCCGCAAAGGACTAAAATCAGGGGGGCGTTTCGTAATGGATTTCATGAACGCGAATAAAGTGAAATCAGGTTTGGTTTTAGAAGAGGAAAAAGAAGTAAACGGGCTTACTTTTTATATCAATAGAAAAGTAGAAAACGGAACCATAGTCAAGGATATAAAATTCACGGATAAAGGGGAAGCATTCGCTTACCAAGAAAGAGTTCATGGTTTTGAATTAGAGGAAATGAAATCCTTGTTTCAAAAATCAGGATTGGTCATAGACGAAGTATTCGGGAATTATGATTTAAGCCCTTTTTCCGCTTCCAATTCCCCTCGGTTAATTATCTCCGCCCGAAAGGATGCTTGATGCCGTATTAAATATGGATCAATGGCTATTCCGTCTTATCAATACGGAATGGCACAATTCATTTTTTGATTTTTTAATGCCCGTCCTTAGGGAGAAGAAAAATTGGATACCACTCTATTTAGCGGTAGCCATTTTTTCCTTTTTCAAAATGCCTTGGAAAAGGGCGATTCTTTTTATTGGTTTTGCCGGGATTACCGTCGGCATAGCTGATACCCTTTCCAGCAAAATCATTAAACCCGCCGTTGAGCGCCCTCGCCCTTGCCGTGATTGTGATGACGGAATTTGCAATCAACGACTATTGGTAAACTGTGGGGGCGGTTATTCCTTCACCTCGTCCCATGCGGTCAATCATTTCGCCATTGCTGCTTTTTTCCACCTGAGCCTGCTTTCCTTTTGGAAAGGAAAAGGTGGCTTGTGGTACTTCTGGGCGGCTAGTATTGCCTTTGCCCAGGTTTACGTGGGCGTACACTACCCTTTTGATGTTTTGGCGGGTACCGCAATCGGATTCTTTATAGGACTAGCGATGGCTAGTTTATTCCAGGTTTTCAAGTTTGGTTCTCCCCAAGAAGCTTCTTAAAATTTCAGAATTCAACCAAAGCCCATTTGTTATTTCCTGCGTCATGACTTAATATTAGGCTCTGATAGACAATCGTGTTGCTAACTCAATTTGATGCATTTAACTAAAAATCAAGACATTAGATATTAGACACTAGACGTTAGACTCCGTTTTGTTACTTTAGTAAACGACTGTCTAATG
>JAHDDF010000787.1 GCA_020629475.1 Saprospiraceae bacterium | reverse complement strand
GGCTTTGTTGAATAAATAAAAAAGGTGTGGCTGTCGCTAATTAAAAATCATGATTAAGCCACTATTATTGGTATTGAAATAGGCATACCAAGGGCTGTCATTATATTCAACGCCTTTATTTTTATATCATTTTCCACCTTCTGGTTTTCAAATGTACGGGAGTATAATTTATTCCCGAATATGGTTTTATAACGGAACATGGCGGTTTCGGACAGGCTTCTCCTATGGTATCCCGATTCCTCCTTCCATTTTTTCCGTCCGACTTCCCAAATTCGTCGGAGTGCCTTGTTCCTAGGGTAATCATCGTTGTCCCCCGGTCGTTCGACATACCATTCCACCCCGTTTTTCCTTGGAGGAATGACGGGGTTTATCCCTTTTTCAATAAGCATGTCCCAACATTCCTCGTGATCATAGGCACCGTCAAGACAGACATCCTCCATCTCATTCCCCACCTGTTCCAATAATCCCCCAAGCTCGGAACCGTCGTCCACATCGTTCAGTGTCAGACTGTGGCAATGTATGAAACCGGTAGCGGGATCTACGCCCAAATGTAGTTTCCGCCATGTCCTACGTTTGCTGTAACCGTGTTTCCGAACCTTCCATTCCCCTTCGCCATACACCTTCAGTCCCGTGGAATCCACAGCAATGACAATGCCGCCGCAAGGAGCCGAATACGGAGTCACATCCAACTTCGTACCCCGCTTCTGAATCAGTGTATAATCGGGGACTTCCAGTTCCAACCCCATGATACAGAACAGACTACGGGTGAAGCCTTGGGTCTGGCGGTATGGCAGTTTAAACACCGTTTTGAACATCATCAGCGTTTCGATACATAGGTCGGAATATTTCACTGGAGCTCCTTTCTCACCTTTAGGAATCGAATACCAGGCATCAACAACCTCAACGGAAAAATAAAGGGTGATGTCACCTCGATTGACCAATGCCTTATTGTAGGATTTCCAGTTCAGCACTTGATATTTAACCTTCTCGGTAGTGTTCGTTTGCTCGTCCTTTTTTATTTTTAGCATGATGGGAGGGTTTGTGAAAGTTCTTGGTTGAACCTAATTTACAAAACCTACCCATCTTTTTTATACACCTACCTTTCAAGGGACTTATTCAACAAAGCCATTTTCAACCAAAGATATCGGCTAAGACTATGCAATGGAATTGCAAATCATCCAG
>JAHDDF010000227.1 GCA_020629475.1 Saprospiraceae bacterium | reverse complement strand
ATTCCCAAGGAACCTCTTTTACTCCGCGATGTTTTTCGAAAAAATGCATGCCTTGATTTTCTCCGCGAGCCCTTGTACTTCCGGTTCCTCGAATAGGGTGAGGTGGTGCCCTTCAGTGATATGGACATCTAAACCACCTTTCGCTAATTTAGTCCATTGGGTGATGTGTTTGTCTTTATCCTTACGCCCCGCAAATTCCGTACTGCGGATAAAGGTAACCCGCTCATCAATGGCTTTCCAATTATACAAATTATAGAGATGATTCAAGGAATTGATGGTCAGACGAAGGTTCTTTTCCTGTTCGTTTTCAATGGGAGCCTTTAGTTTTCTCCCCGCATAAATAAAACGGTTTCTGATTTTACGTTGGATGCCTTTCCAATCTCCGTCCTTTAGCATTTTTGCAAAACGGGAAGCTGTTTTTTTACCGCCTCTTTCGGCTAGTCCTTCTAAATAAGCCGGACCGGAATCCACGAAGATGAGGCTATCAATCTCCGCTCCTGAATCCTTGAGTTGATGCGCCATTTCCAAACCTACCGCATTACTGAAACAAGTACCTAAAATCCGATAAGGACCTTCAGGTTGAATGCTCTTGATTTCTTGGATATAATGCGCCGCCATTTCCTCGATGGAGGAGTGAAAAGCGGAGCCGTTTTCCAATCCTTTTGGCTGGAGGGCATACAAGGGCAAATCATCCCCAAGCAATTTTGCCAATGCTTGATAAAAGAAGACATGCCCACCTCCGGAATGAATGCAAAACAAGGGCGTTTCCCCCTTGGATTGGTTCAAGGAAACCAAGGCTGACCACCCCTCGGACGCGTCCCCTTTTTCCAAATATTCCGATAATTCGGCAATGCTAGGATAGCGGAATAATAAATGTGGTTTCACATCATATCCTGCATCTTGCGCTTTAGCAATTACCCGGATACTTTTCAAGGAATCCCCACCAATATCAAAGAAACGATCATGGATACTAATCTCATTAATACCTAGGACTTGTTCCCAAATTACCGCTAAGCGTTTTTCCGTTTCGGTTCTTGGGGCTTCATAAGATCGTTCTTTGGATAAAGCTGTCGTTTCGGGTTCCGGGAATTTGGAATAATCCAATTTGCCATTGGGAAGGGTAGGGAAGGATTCCATTTCCGTAAAGGAGGAAGGAACCATATACTCCGGGATTTCGGATGAAAGGATGGCGCGAATAGGAATGTCCTCTATCCCTTTTTTGGCAATAAAGAATGCTTGAATATTTTGATTTTTCCCAAGGGAAACGGCAGCATCCTTAATGCCCGGAATATCTAGGATCCGTTGACGAATTTCATCCAATTCTACCCTGTGTCCCCTGATTTTTATTTGGGAATCCGCCCGTCCTAGAAAATCAATGGTACCGTCTGTTCTATAACTTGCCAGATCACCTGTTTTGTACATCATTTCCCCTTCGACGAATGGGGAGGGGATAAACTTTTTCGTGGTTAACTCAGGGCGGTTTCTATATCCTTGGGTAATGCCTTTTCCGCTGATGAATAACTCTCCCGCTACCCCTATCGGAACAGGTGAAAGGTACTGATCCAAGATGTAGTTCCGCATATTGGGAATGGGTTTCCCTATAGGGATGGAACCCTCGGCATCTTGGCTTGAAATTTTATGTGCCGTGCACCAAACGGTTCCTTCAGTCGGACCGTATTCGTTTATTAACTCCGCTTGAGGGATGGACTCGAAATGGGCATTTATGACTTGCGAAGTACATGCTTCACCCGCCACCATTACCGTATTCAAGGAGGCAAGGGATTTCTTAGGCGCGAACTCCAATAATAATTGGTACAAGGAGGGTAATAATAGGGTATGACTTACCTTATTCTCTTGAATGATTTTTGCCAATGAACGGATGTCCTGTTCTACCCTTGTTTTTGGAAGAACCAAGGTGCCACCTGAACACATCGTCCAGAAAATGCCTACAATTGAACTATCAAAAGAGAAAGAGGAAAGCAATAGGAAAACGCTAGGTTGATGCTTAAACCACTCAAACCTGACGGTAGTGGAATGAATCAGGTTTTTATGTCTAACAGGAACACCTTTGGGTTTTCCGGAACTGCCCGAAGTATAAATATAATAGGCAAGATTCTCTGTGTTATGTATTTCCTTAGGGCTTTTGCCAATGTTTTTTTCTACACACTTATTGATATCTAATACAGGGATATTACGCTCGACGGATTCAGTAAAATTATTGTTATGAAGTATGATTTTCGCTCCGGAATCCTCGATCATGAAGGCGATTCGTTCTTGCGGGTATTCCGGATCAAGAGGCAGATAAGCGGCACCTGATTTTAGGATTCCCAAAATCCCGACCAGCATTTCAATGCTTCTTGGAGTATATAATCCAATGGCATCATTTGCTTCTACTCCCTGTTGTTGGAGTGCATAGGCAAGTGCATCGGATTGTTTATGGAGTTCCTGGTAAGTCAAGGATTTTTCCGCAACCCTTACGGCTATCCCACTTGGGTTTTCCTTGGCTTTTTCCGTGATGATTTGATGTATGGAATCAAAGGGAGAAACCGGAATATCCGTTTGGTTCCAAGTCTCCAACATCATGGTTTTTTCTTCAGGGGAAAGTATCTCCGCTAAGCCAATTTTTCCTTCAGCATTTTGACAAAGGGAATCAATCATTACGGCTAAATGATCCAATATTCTCCTTGCCGTTTCTTCCTTGAATAACTCCTTGGAAAACTCTAATGCCAATTCAATGTCCTCTTGTTTTTTATTGGCAAAAAGGGTGAGGTCAAATTTGGAAATTCCCAATTCCAAGGGCTCATCCGTAATGGTCAGTCCCGTATTCCCGAACGGGGAATTTGCCGCGCCATTAAACACGAACATGGCTTGAAAAACCGGATTGGCACCTCCTGCTCGATCCGCTTTTAGAGCATTAACGAGTTCATCAAAGGGGACATTTTTATGGGATAATGCCTCTAAGGAATCCGCCCTTAATTTCTCGATTAAATCCTTGAAAGAATCATCGGGGTTGATGGTGGATTTAAGGACCAATGTCTCATTAAAAAAGCCGATTAATGATTCCAATTCCGTTTTATCCCGATTCCCGAAAGGGCTTCCTACCAGAATATCATTTTGACCGGAATAGCGGAATAAAAGGCATTTGAAAGCGGCTAGTAAAACGACGTTTAAAGTCGTTTTGCAATGACTTGCCAAGTCGGTAAGTTGCTGGGTAAGGCTAGGGGAGAGGGACGTGAAAATTGTTTCCCCCGAAAAGTCGGGTTGTTTGGGGCGGGTAAAATCTTGGGGTAGTGCTAAGAGGGGCAGTTCTCCAGTTAATTTGTCCGTCCAATATTTTAGTTGCTCAGCCGGGGTTTCCTTACCCTTTTGCCAAAGGGCATAATCCGCGTATTGTAAAGGAAGTTTTGCCGTATTGGGTTCTTGCCCTTTTACAATGGATTGGTAATTGTCAAACCATTCCCGATTTAAAATAAGCAGGGACTCCCTATCACCGATAATGTGATGGATAGAGAGAACTAGAACATGCTCCTCTTCGGAAAATGAAATACAATCCACTCGAAAGAGGATGTCCTTTTCCAAGTCGAAAGGACGTAGGGCAAGTCCTTTAGCAAATGATTTTAAATCCTTGATATTATCCCCATCATGTTCCTGGATACCAATGATGGGTTCTTCCTGAACCGTAACGATTAAACCTTCCTCAGTAGACCGAAAATTGGATCGTAAAATTTCATGTCGTTGAACCAATGCCTGTAAGGCATTTTCCAAGGCAACAATATCCAATTTACCTTTTATGGAATAATAATGCCCGTATTGGTAAAGCGGGCTATCCGGATATAATTGTTGTAATAACCAAAGCCTACGTTGTCCATGCGAAGGCAAAAGAATATCTCCCTCTTTCCGCAAAGGAATGGAGGGTGCCGCCTTTTTTTTCATGCTTTTCCACTTGGCAAGCAAGGCGGATTTCTTGATGTTTTTCTTCTCCTCCGACATTGTGGAGATTGTTAGATGTTTAGATACTTAGATTTTTAGAAAACGTAATCTAGAAATCTAAGTATCTAACAGTCTAAAAATCTAGTTTCTACCCTAATATTTTATTCACCCAAGAACCCAATGGTAAGTCTACCTCAAATCCTCTTTCAATACACCAGTACAGTGATATTAAAATAAGGATGGCGGAACCGATGATGATGATATAGGGATAGATTTTTAATTTTCTCAATAAGAATAAGATCGGGAAGACCATACAAATGATCAATACCTGCCCGATTTCAACGCCTAGGTTAAAGCCCAATAAGGAAGGAACCAAGTAATCACCTTCCAAGCCTTTTTCGCCGAATACCGATGCAAAACCAAAGCCGTGGAATAAACCGAATGCCAAGGCAATGATCCACTCCTTCGCCTTGAAGATGGGTGTGATATTATGGAGTGCCGCCAAGCCTATCGAGAAGGCGATTATCGTTTCCACAATCCTGGAGGAAAGGGAATCAAAAACACCCAAAGCCGCAATGGCAAGTGTAACCGAGTGCGCTATGGTAAAGAAGGTGATGATTTTAAGGATGTAGAAGAAGGAGTCCTTGAATGATTCAACAGGCACCCATTCATATTTACCGCTTACCTCATTTTTTCTTCTTCTTACTACGGCGGGAAGGATAAGCGCAACTATGAAAAGGATGTGATCCAAACCTATCCAAATGTGCCAGACCCCGAGACGGATCAAGAGCCAAAATCCCTTCCAAATCGAACCATCGGTAAGATCAAGTGATTGTTGGGTTTTTCCGGGTTCAAAGATGTTGGACATCATTGCCTCATTGTTGAGGATACCCGCTTTCCAATTGTATTCTTGGATGAGCATTCCCTTGTGTTTGGGATCCTGATCAAAGAGTACATCGTATTTGACATCCAACTTGTCGGGGACTTCATCAACGCCTTCCAAGGTGAAATTGAAACGGGTAAAATCCTCCATTTCCTCCAAGTCGAGTACTTCAGGTTCCGTGAATTTTAAGGTGTAGGATTTTCCGTTAGCCGAAAATGCCGTACGCTCTTTTAGGTAAGCATAAACCTGGGGAAGGATGGGTTGGATAATGCTATCATCCATATCATCCGGGATGTTGGTCCCGATTGCCTTGTTGATGTCTTTTGCGGTCAGCTCAATTCTTCCGTCAATACCGTCCTTTTTGATCCGGAAGTAGAGATAACTTTGATCCGGGGAGTGAGCGGACGCGATGGCGCTGAAGAGAAAGGTGAAGAAAAAGAATAAGCCAATGATCCTTGTTGGTTTTGTCGTAATCATCTTGTCGTTGGTTTAAATCAGGAAAGTTTGACCATGGTGCTAAAAATATCACTGCTGTTGTTCAGGGTATCATAAGTGCCCTTTTCCACGATTTTTCCGTTACGTAGAATGTAAATACAATCCGCGTGACGGATGGTGGAAAGCCTGTGGGCGATTATAATTATCGTGATATTACTCGGGAGGTTTTTCAGGGAGTCGATGATGCCTTGTTCCGTAATGTTATCCAAGGCGCTGGTGGCTTCATCCAAAACGAGAACCGAAGGATTATAATAGAGTGCTCTTGCCAGCCCTAAACGTTGCCGTTGACCACCGCTTAGACGTACTCCTTTTTCGCCGATATTGGTTTCGTAACCTTCCGGCAATTCGTTGGTGATGAAATCATGGATATCCGCCAATTTGGTGGCGTATTCCAAGCGTTTTACATCAATTTCATCCTCCTCGATGATGCAGATGTTCCTAGCTACGGAATCATCGAAAAGAAAAACGTCTTGGGTAACGTAAGCCAGTCCGTTTCGCCAATCCTTGATGTTGGAACGGGTAAGCGGAACGCCATCAATCAAGATGTTCCCCTTAGTAGGTTCAAGTAAACCGACTAGCATATCAATCAACGTGGTTTTTCCGGCACCCGTAGAACCCACAAAGGCGATGGTCGCACCTTTATCGATACCCAAGTTCATGTTGTCAATAATGAGGTTGTCCGTTCCTTGGTACTTATAACTTACGTCCTTTAGCTCGATTTCCCTTTCAAAGGGTAGTTTATGATTGCTTCGAGGTTCAGGATTGCCGTGTTGTAGGCTTTCAAAAAGATCGGCGTGAAGCCGTTCCAAAACCGGGTAGTTATTCCTGATTTTTGCCACTGCCGCAAATGCCCTTTGCAAAGCAGGCAGTAAACGGAAGCCGGCTACGGCATATAAGGTAAGTCTTGGAATGGCGGATTGGATATCACCGAATTTCGCGTAGAGGTAAATCGTAATACCAAGGATGGTTCCGAAAGCCAGGAATTCCAAGATGTATCTAGGTGTTGCTAAAAGGAGGTTATACTTAGGTTGTACATCGCAAAATTCCTTGGATGCCTCATCGAAGCGCTCATAGAAAAAATGCTCACGATTGTAAACGGAAATGGTCTTGATGCCCACCAATAATTCCTTGAGGTGGGTATATCGTTTCACGTTCATGTTCATCCGGTGGATACCTATTTTCTTGAGGTAATTCCTTTGGGCGGCATAAATGAGAACATAAGCACCACCTAGCCCGCCGAACATGATGGATGCTACGACCCAATCCACTTTAAAGAGCAAGAAAAAGATAACGGCGGCAACTAAGATGCGGGAAATGAAATCGATAACGGGAATGATGACGCCACCCGTTAAACTGTTTACTTCGGAAATGATGTATGCCTGTAATTCGGAGCTGTTCTTTTGTAGGAAGTAATCGTAATCCTTGCCTAAATAACGCTTCAATAAACGGGTGCAAAGGTTATGTGCGATGTTCCAAGAATACTTGTACTGTAGCCAAACCGTGTAAATGGAAAAGATGGAGGTAAAAGCGATTAAAATGATGACCGTAAACCCGAAAGTATATAACATGGAGTTATAACTCTCGTAATTCATTGTCTCATAAATCCACTTCAACCAAACGTTATCGTTGATGGCGTTGGGTTCCGCAATCAACTGCATAAACGGAAGAATGGATGCCACTCCGGCAACCTCAAAGAACCCCATTATCAGAATGGCAATGCCCAGCCATCCGAAGCGGAGTTTTTCCTTCTTGGTGAATATGCTCAGGATTTTTTTGATACCCCTCGGTTTTGTTTTTTTCTTGCTGATTGATTTGAACACTATTATATACAGATAAGGCTGAAATTGTTGAGGGGATTTAAGTTTCTGCACTATTTCACACTTATTCTTTTGTGAGGGGTAGAGTTTTGGGGGATGTATTTTTGTCTTATAAATTATCTTATGTTAAGTA
>JAHDDF010000786.1 GCA_020629475.1 Saprospiraceae bacterium | reverse complement strand
CGAAAAAGCCTTACAATGAAAATCCTACCGTTCACACTCAAAAGGGTGCATTTCACACACTTTTCCAAATCGGGGCCTTGATCCACCCCATCTTTGAGTTAACGAAAACAAAGAATTATAAAATTTTAAAAACCTTTATCATGAGAACATTCGCACTTACAATCATCGCCACCCTCCTAACACTGACTACCCTTTTTTCCCAGGACTGCGGAACGGTATCCTACTCCTGCATCACTTCGACGGTTGCGAATATCCAGCCATTGGATGAAGGCATCGAAATCACGGTACGTGTTGCATTGGACGGGAGTTGTCCTACGAACAATGCGGTCTCCCATGTAAGTGTAGGTTTGCCTGAGGCGATGAAAGCCATATCTCCTTTGGATAATGAGATTTACGTAAGTGGTTATTCCGGTATCGGTTATGTGATAGAGAACATGAGCAGCTTCCCTTTCCACTCCATCAAGTTCAACGTACAGGAAGGGTTGGAAGGCATCAAGCCGGGAGAGGCGGATGAGTTTACCTTCTTCATCCCCCACGGTTCGGAAGTTACATCCCTTCCCGTAGAGGTGAAAATCGGTTCCACATCGAATATCATGGAAGTTGAAATCAGCGAGGAGTGCATTTCCCTGATGCCGGTGGAATTGACAAGTTTCGAAGGCTCGGAAAAAGATAACGGAATTGTTTTGAGCTGGTCAACGGCAACAGAAGAGAACAGCTCCCACTTCGAAATCCAGAAAAGCAAGAACGGTCAGGATTGGAGAGTCATCGGAGAAGTGAAGTCACACGGAAACAGTGTGGAAGAAAAGCACTATGCTTTCAATGACGGGAACGTAACGGAGGAAGTGAATTACTACAGGATGAGGATGGTTGATTTGGATGAGACCTTCGAATATTCGGAAACGATAGTGGTGAGGACATCTTCAGTCTCCGATTCCAAGATGGTGGAAGTGAACATCTTCCCGAATCCGACGGCGAACTACCTGAACCTGGATTTCAAGGGGGCTTCGAATGCCGATATGAACATCAGGATAGTAAACGGAAACGGATCGGCAGTATATAACGGCACAGGAACGGATGTGGAAAGGATAGACGTTTCGGAATATGCTACGGGAACATATTTCCTCATCGTAGATAACGGCAAGGAAGTTCAAACGAAAAGATTTATCAAAGCAGTGAATTGATAATAA
>JAHDDF010000785.1 GCA_020629475.1 Saprospiraceae bacterium | reverse complement strand
TTTATAAAAGAGTGGTTATCGGAAAATAAAGACATCCCGTATTCCTTGGAAGAGATTTGGGAAATTAGGGAGAGGTGTATTGAAAAAATATCGCAAGAAAAAAACTAAGGGCGGTTTAAACCTTAAACAACCAAGAAGGTCAAACCGGCATCCTTTTAATCGATGGAATGGGCAAGCTATGTCCTCTTAAAACCTCTTTTTTATTCATAATACATGAAGAAAATCTACCTACCCTTATTTCTAACGTGCTTTTTCTTTCCCTTGTTTGGGCAAACCATCCCACCGGAGGTGATGCACAGGGATTACGAGTTCCTGATGTCCGATGAAAATTCAAAGGACCTGTCCATCTCCGTAGAACCACAAGAAGACCCTTACAATCGAGCAGGTAAATGGACTTTTGAGAAGAAGGAATCCGAGAGAGGTACAAGCCTTCGTGCCGCTCAAGATTACGAAACGACGCGGGACAATGTTTTCCGAATCAAGAAAAAGGGCTCCAAGGAGGATATGCTCCTGAAAACGGAAAACAACCTATTGGGAATTCCTTTTCTCTCCGGGAAATTCAAGATACCGGATGAGTACACACCCTTGTTCCATTTCAAAGAAGGAGCGGAAAGGATTACGAATCAGGATATCAATCAGTTTAGGGTAAACAATTGGGAGGAAGAAATATTTTTCCCGAAAACCAAAGCCATCGGCGTTCCTGAAGGAACCGCTATCCAAAGCGTTTATAGGGTTCCTGATTCCAAGGACTTTATCGCTTCCGATGATTTGAATATTCATTATTACGACCAAAGCAGAAATGAATGGCGAAAGATTCCCGTACCGCTGTACAAGGAACGTCATTTCATAGATGAAATATGCGCCGCTTCCGAGAATGTATTTTACGTCATCTTATTTGAACGCAACGGAACGGAACGCTTCATTACCAAAACCGAGGACGGCGGAAAAACTTGGAACTACGATATGGCAAGTTCAAGGATGCATCCCAAGGAAATCCGCTTTGCTAATCCGAATGTCGGCTATGCCTTAGGGGAGTACGATGAAGAAAAACTAGCCTTCTATCACACTTTGAACGGAGGAAGAACCTGGGAGTTAGCCTACAAAATCCAAGGACAAAAATACATCATCCATGAAGTAGAATCCGAAGGTGTTGCTTTCTGAACCCTACCGAGCAGGAGGGCCCATCTT
>JAHDDF010000784.1 GCA_020629475.1 Saprospiraceae bacterium | reverse complement strand
ACCCGTTTCATGAGTAAAGAAGGACAAGAAAATTATATCAATGAAGCGGTTAGAACCTTAAAGCCGGGCGGCTATTTGCTTTGGCCGGTGCTATGGGTAGAACGTCCCATGGTTTGGTTCCGGAAAGGTTCAAACAACCCATTGACTACTTCTTGGGATATTACAATGCAAATGGAAAAACAAGGGCTTGAAATCGTGGAAGCGCCTTGGCTAGTGCATGGTAGGATGCGTTTGCTTACCGGTACTTTTCTGATTGGAAGAAAAGGAACTCCCATCCATCGAAGTAAATCGGAAACCATAAGGCATTTGAAAAAAGTAAGAAAAGTTTTCAAGCTTCGGGAACGATAAGGGAGCAAAGTTAGTTTACTAATCAAACTAACAACGAAATGAAAAAGTCTACACGCAGGGAAATCGCCCGTGATTCCCTCAAGATTATCAAACAAGGCTGGTACCTGAACCTCGATAACGAGCGTGTGAATATTGCCAAGGCACAACGTTTGGCGGAAACCAATACGCATTTATACACACCCGAAGAAACGGATACACTTCTAGGAAAATACAAGGAGCCTGCTCCTAGGTTCGAAACCATTTTTGAAGTGGTTCCGGATACGACTTGCGATGCATTACGGAACCTTCATGCACAAGGAGAGGAACGAATTTTCTTATTGAATTTCGCTTCCGCTAAAAATCCGGGCGGCGGTTTCCTAGGCGGTGCCCAAGCCCAAGAGGAAGCGGTGGCACGTGCGGGTGGTTTGTATCCTTGTCTACTACAAGGGGAAGGATACTACGTCCATCACCGTAACCTAAAAACCTGCTTGTATTCCGACCATATGATTTACAGTCCGGATGTCCCTTTGTTCAAGGACGAGGACGGGAAAAATCTGCCGGAATACGTACCGATGTCGGTTCTTACTTCCCCTGCCGCCAACCGTGGGGCAATGGAGCGCAATGAACCGCACCGCTTGGATGAAATCGAAGGGGTACAAACGCGCCGTATGGCAAAGGTACTTGCCGTTGCCGCCGAACACGGGCATGAAACGCTCATCTTGGGCGCTTGGGGCTGCGGTGTTTTCCGCAATGATCCTGAGGATATGGCACAATGGTGGCAGGATGCTTTGGAAGGTCCTTTCAAGGGACGTTTCAAGCGCGTGGTTTTTGCGGTGTACTCGAAGAATGAACGGTTTATTC
>JAHDDF010000783.1 GCA_020629475.1 Saprospiraceae bacterium | reverse complement strand
CTGAGCCGAGACTGAGGGTATAAAAAATTGCGGTATCTTGCCACTAAAGATACATAAATGAGCATCGAAAAATTGGTTTTGGAGCGTAGTGGAAATGCTTGTGAACTTTGTGGTTCCAAAGATTCCCCGAAGGCGCATTGGGTAGAGGCGGCACCGGATGAAACTGTGGATAGTCATGCTGTGGTATGCCCTACTTGTCTTTCCCAAATCCAAGCACCGGAAACCGCGGATGCCAACCATTGGCGATGCCTAAACGATAGCATGTGGAGTGAGGTTCCTGCCGTTCAAGTCCTTGCTTGGCGGATGTTGAATCATTTGCGCGCAGAAGGTTGGCCGCAGGATCTTTTAGACATGATGTATATGGATGATGCGACCCTGAATTGGGCGCGTGCCTTGGAGGGGCAGGTAAAAGTGGTTCACAAGGACGTAAATGGTATAGTTCTCCAAGCGGGTGATTCCGTGGTTCTTATTAAAGACTTACCCGTAAAGGGAACCAGTATGGTGGCAAAAAGAGGGACCGCGGTCCGACGGATTACCTTGGATCCGGAAAATAGCCGCTATATCGAGGGAAAAGTGAACGGTCAGCACATCGTTATCGTAACGGAGTACGTTAAAAAATCAAGATGACGATACCAACATGAAAAACATCCTTTACTCCTTCATAGCCTTCGTTTTGCTTTTTTCTTTTTCTTCTTGTGAGGAGGAAAATATTTCCGGTCCTACGCCCGTGGTTGACGCTTACGATTGTGATATCGTTAGCGGCTTGAATTTTACGGATTTTAATGGCGCGCCTATCGGGCAATGGGGAACACCGAACGAGAAACCGGGCGGGCATGCTCTATTCCCTAATCCGGCTTGGGATATCGTGCAAGTAATGGGTAATACGGACGTAAAATTGGTGTGGCTTATTCCTTCGGAATCCTCTTGTAATGAGGTGCCTTCCGATTTTAATATTGAGGTAAACGACCAAGTTATCGACACGGAAAAATTATCGGATCTCTCCTTGGTGAATATTAATTTTAATATTGCTCCTCAGCCTAATTTCGCTTATGACTTAAGTAATGTGCCTTCCGGATATTACAAGATATTTTTCCAAACGGTGGATGATGAAATATATTGGATAAATTTCTACCGCGCGGATTCACCGGTTGATCCTAGTGGGGTTATTGGGGATTTGTTGGAGGTTTGT
>JAHDDF010000226.1 GCA_020629475.1 Saprospiraceae bacterium | reverse complement strand
CTATCGGATTCGTTTCCTTGTTTATCTCCGGTGGTTTGACCGGTATCTTCCTAGGGAACTCCGCGATTGATATCCCGATGCACGATACTTACTTCGTAGTAGCCCACTTCCACATCGTAATGGGTGTAGCGGCATTCTTCGGAATGTTCTCCGGTGTATACCACTGGTTCCCTAAAATGTACGGAAGATTCATGAATGAAACCCTTGGAAAAATTCACTTCTGGGGAACCATGATTGGTGCATACTGCGTATTCTGGCCCATGCACTACCTAGGTATGGCGGGTGTACCTCGTCGTTACTACTCATTCACCACTTTCGATTTCTCCAACAACATGGAGTTCGTGGCAATGAATAAGTTCATCACGATAGCGGCAATCATCACCTTCGGTTTCCAAATCATTTTCATCGTAAACTTCTTCTACAGCATTTGGAGAGGTAAGAAAATGAAGGATAAGAACCCGTACGGAGCTACAACCTTGGAGTGGACTACTCCCGTGGAAGCCCTTCACGGAAACTGGCCCGGTCCAATTCCTGCGGTTCACCGTTGGGCGTACGACTACGGTAAGGACGGTCGTGAATTTATTCCTCAAACGGAAAGACTTTCCGAGGAGGAGTTAGCAAGCGAGGACGCGCACTAAATTAATATACTCTCAAAGGAGTGTATAGATAATGGCAAAGACAGGAACATATACGAATAGTGAAGTAAAGCTCTTTCCTTGGTGGGAAGACCTAAAGGCACTCATTAAGTTGAGGCTTTCACTTATGGTGGTTGTATCCGCGGTTTTTGCCTATTTGATAGCATGTGGCGGTACATTTGAGTGGTATCCCGTCGTTGCCCTGTTTTTCGGGGGAATGCTGGTTACCGGAGCCGCCAACGCCTTGAATCAAGTACTTGAAAAGGAGTACGACAAACACATGAACCGTACGGCTAATCGTCCGCTTCCTACAGGAAGAATGACGATTTCCACCGCTGTTCTAACGGCAGGGCTAATGTCCTTGGTCGGTTTGGCGTTACTGGCTTCCCTGAATCCTTTAACAGGATTCATCGGGGCGCTTTCCTTGGTCTTGTATTCCTTCGTGTACACGCCCATGAAAAGGGTGGCACCCATTTCCGTCGCTATCGGCGCGATTCCGGGAGCCCTTCCTACCATGATTGGTTGTGTTGCGTTCCAAGGGGAACTAACGCCATTGGCTTGGTTACTTTTCGGGGTGCAGTTCTTTTGGCAATTCCCTCATTTTTGGGCAATCGCCGAATTAGCGAAGGAGGATTACAGGAAGGCAGGTTTTAAAATTATCGCGGACGACGCAACGGCAAATACCCTAGGGTACAAGTCCTTGATGTATGCTACGATGATTTTGCCACTTGTAGCCGGATTGTACTTGATAGGTTATGCCGGCATCGTAAATACCGTATTTCTAACCATTTTGACCTTGGTCTACATGTGGTTGAGTTACGGTTTCGCGAAAAAAGGGACACGCAAATCCGCCTTGGCGGTTATGTTCGCGTCCTTTGCCTATTTACCCTTCTTTTTAATTGGTTTGATGATTGAGCAATTTTTGTTCTAATGAAAAACGGAGCCATGGCAAGGAGGGAAATATCGCATGACAATACAAGGAGCAGGATTCACCCGCATAAATTTGCCTTATGGTTGGCAATGGTATCCATGTTCATGTTTTTCATGGCATATACCAGTGCTTACTTGGTAAGAAAATCAGCGGGAAATTGGTTGGAGTTTGAGCTACCTTCCATTTTCTACGTGAGTACTGCGGTAATTATTTTGAGCAGTGTTTTCTTGCACCTTTCCTTTGATGCCTTTAAAAAAGGCAAGGAAGGGATGTACAAAACATTTTTGCCCTTAGCGCTCATTACCGGATGCGCTTTCGTGGTAATGCAATACATGGGCTGGCAAAAGTTGACCGCCTTAGGAATTGAATTAACGGGTAATGCGTCAGGAGCTTTCGTTTACGTTATCTCCGGTTTGCACGCGGCACACGTCTTAGGCGGGATTGCCTGCATTATTGTAGGAACCATTTATGCCTATATGCTTCCGTTTAAAGTAACGGAGAAAAGAAAAAGACGATTCGAATTGACGGTAACCTACTGGCATTTCGTTGACGCGCTTTGGATATACTTGCTGATCCTTTTCGTGACGCAAGGATAGAAACGAAACACTAGTCTTTGAACTATAAATCTAGGAGTCCTAATGGCTACTGAAGAAACATTGGTACACGACGAAGTCGAGGAAAAAGGCGGAGGTCTTTGGTCAGGGGGTAAATCCCCGTTCGGCACGAGCTACGGTAAGCTCATGATGTGGTATTTCCTATTATCGGATGCCTTTACCTTTGCCGGATTCTTGATCGCTTACGGTACGTTGCGTTTTAGCTCACCTACTTGGCCCGTTCCGGATGTGGTATTTGCTACCGCTCCTTTCGGAATCCATGAGCACTTTACGTGGTGGGATGGTCATGCACCGTTATTGTTCGTAACGTTTATGTCTTTCCTTCTTATCATCAGTTCCGTAACGATGGTACGAGCGGTACAAGAAGGTCACCGTGAGAATCTAAGAGGCGTTGCTTTTTGGATGCTTTTGACCATTATTGGTGGTGCGGGCTTCTTGGGCTGTCAGGCTTGGGAGTGGTCCAACCTTATCAATAAGGAGTTCATGACGGTAAACGCTAACCCATTCGGTACGCACATCCATAACGGTGAATTCTTAGGTGAGGATGGAAAACCTTCCGGTGAGACCTTTGAAATCGGTGATGGTTACCTTATCCACAATGTGGATGCAGCCCATGCGGATCACGGCGATGACGCTCACGGAGGATACGGCGGTAGCGCCGGTTTCCACCCTAAAGTTATCACTAAAGGTTCCGATATGCCGGGATACCTTGTCAATGATGATGGTTTTATCCAGCGTAAATACGTAGTTAAGGACGGCGATGACGCCGGAAAGGTATACACCCAAGCTATGGGCCCCAAGGCCTTCGGTGCCTTGTTCTTCTTCATTACCGGTTTCCACGGATTCCACGTATTCTCCGGTTTGGTATTCTTGACCATTATCATGATTAATGTAATGTCAGGTCTATACGTTGCAAGGAAGAACGGATACGAAATGGTTGAGAAGATTGGCTTGTACTGGCACTTTGTAGACCTTGTTTGGGTATTCGTATTCTTGGTATTCTACCTACTCTAATCCTTTTCCAAAATCAGATAAAGAAAGATAACAATGGGACTATCATACGAAGACGGTATCAAGGCGGTTTATAGAGGATTGGTTCTTCTTGCCGTGGTTACGCTTATTGAAGTTGCTATTTCCTTGTTCGGAAAAGGACACTTCGGAGGCGGCGTTGAAAAAATGACCATCGTAGCCGTAATTTGCGGTTTGTTGATTGTAATACTATCCGTGTACAAGGCATACTTCATTATTTATGAATTCATGCACTTGAAATACGAAATCAAGGGAATGGCGATGTCCATTCTTCTTCCTGTGCTTCTTTTGGTTTGGGGTATTATCGCCTTTTTCCAAGAAGGTGATTCTTGGAAAGACCGCAGGGAATTGATTAACCAGAAAAACGAAATTGCCGTTGAAAGTCCTTTCTTGGAGGATCAAAAATAACAAGGGTAATTTAGATTGAATATATAGAAAGGCGGGCTTAGGTTCCGCCTTTCTTTTTAGGAACATTTCTTGAACTTTGCTGTTCCTTATTACAATATATTCTTAGGAAAATGGAAGAACCAAAACAATCCAAGGCAAGGAAAATATTCGTTTATTTTGCGCTAGCGATGATGCTTTTCGTCGTTCCGGGGATGTCTTGGTATTTCTTGAAAACGGGAGCTGACGTATACGGTGGATTGAAAAAGTCCTTGGGTGAATTCGGTACTTACCCGGAGTTGGCTTTCAATTCGGAAAAGGGTGAATTTGATAAGTCGTATTTCGATAAGAAATTGACCGTCGTTCAAATTGCGGCGCCTTCTAATACCGGGGCATTGGGTATGATGAAATACGTTTCCGATCAATTCACGGATAACCCCAATGTCCAGTTCCTTACCTTGAATTCCGTTACGGGGGACACCAGTGCTTCCTACATGGATTTTAGGAGAAACGTAGGCGCATCCACCGCTTGGAATTTTATTCCTGAGCATGATATTCCCCAAAACCAGTTAAGAGACTCATTCCGTTTAGCGGAAGTAAAAGAGAAGCACCTCATTTTAATTGATACCAATTTGGTCGTCCGTGAATTTTACGATTATTCGGATTCCATGGAAATGAACAAGTTGATCACCATAATGTCCCTTATTATGCCCCGCCCAGAAAAAGCTGAAATCAAACGTAGACCGGAAACGGAAAAATAAGATTCATTATGGCAAATTTAGAATTAGAAAAGAAACTGAATAGGGTAGCGTTTTTCGTTACCGCTTTGGTGTTGTTGCTTGTAGGAGCCATGCGTAGGCCTCAATTCAAAATCACTTTACCCGAAGGAGTTGATTTGAGTTTCCTGCCTGCTTTCCATTCCTCTATGAATATCCTTACCGCAATTGCCTTAATAATTGCCTTGTGGTTTATTAAAAAGCAAAACATGAAAATGCACCGCAATTTTATTTATGCGGCGCTCGGGTTTTCCGCCTTGTTTTTATTGTCATACGTAGCATACCATTTTACCTCGTCTGAAGTGTTGTATGGTGATGCTAATGGAGACGGTGTTGTGGATGCCGCTGAACTAGCGATTGTAGGAAGTATGAGGACCGTTTACCTTATTATCCTTGCTACACATATCATTACTGCTGCGGTAATCTTCCCCTTCATCCTCTTTACTTTCATCCGTGCTTTTACCGGACAATATGACCGCCATAAAAAAATGGCAAGATGGGTATTCCCCGTGTGGCTTTTCGTAGCAATTTCAGGACCCGTTTGTTTCTTTATGCTGAAGCCTTATTATTAAATCAGGAAGTCCGTATCTTTGAAATGAAATAATAGCGAGTGATGCAAAAGCTACAACGATTCATTTTACCCTCTCTTTTCCTTTGTCTTTTGGTCTTTGTACCCGAGGTTTCGGAGGCGCAATGTGCCATGTGTAAGGCTACCGCCGAGCAATCCGACCATACGGGTTTGAACCTAGGGATTATGGTCTTGTTCTTTACACCCTACTTGGTCATTGGAACGGTATCCTACCTTTGGTGGAAAAATAGAAAAGACGTGGATGAACCCATTCATTCCGATATTGATTCCTTGAAGGAGATTGAGCCGAGCCGGATGAATTAAGCACGGTTTTCCCTTTTAAAAAACAACTGTAATGAATCAATACCCCAAAAACTTTCTCCTATTTATTCTCCTTTTGGTTTTCGGTTCTTGCCTAAAGGAGTCCGTTAGTGTTAGGGTTTCCGGGAATAATTGGGAGTCAGGAAACACGCACTCTTACCGGGTATCGCATATTGCTAAGCATTTTTCGGGCGGGAAAATAGAAAGGGATACCGCAATTTATCTTGTGGATTGGACCGTAGCGGGAACCAATGAAATGGGATATATTATTCATTGGGATATCAAGGATTTTCGTTTAGGATATCAATCTCTTGAATGGTCTTTTAAGAATACCAACTTTTTTCCTCCTCCAATTCAGTACCGGTTCCAAACCGATTTCGATGGGGTGTTTTTAGATTGGGATAATTCCTGGGAGATTGAGGAATTAATCAAGGAGAATTTATCTCCTGATTTGGGATTTCCCGCCTCTTCTTATGCCAATAAATCCACTGAGTTATTTTCGATGTTTCACGAGTTATACGGAATGACTTTAACTTCCTTCGATCCTAACAATTACGAATATCCCTTAGCACTTCCGGTGGGTGAAGGAACTTATGATATTGAGGCAACGGTTGATGTTGATGTAATAAATGAAGATAGGGCGCATTTTACAATGCGCTGTAGCCCGAAGGGAAATCCGGGAAAAGCATTAGTGGATGCAGTTTCGGAATCAGCAGAAATCTGGGTTACGAATGCTGAAAGAAACGGAGCCATATTGGATACGAATTCCGAGGTTTTTTATGATTTTGATTTGCAAAAAGGAATTCCGGAATCCCTAGATTTTAAATCCCAAACCTATTTAAAAATAGGTCGGATGGTTATTCGCTCGGATTTGGATTTGAAAATGGAAAAAATTTAAAATTCTCCGCAAAACTCTAAATCTTATTTGAAGAAGGAGTTTTAATAATATTGAAAGCAAATATCCCTGAAATGAAACCAAAAAAATTACTCTTCCTCATTTTAATTTTTTCTCCGATTTCCCTTTTCTCACAAGAACCGGATTCCATTGACCTTTGGGCGTGGTGGGAAGCAGGGGACACCTTGGATTATGAGGTGACGAAAATAACAACCCAAGATTTTTCTACGGGAACAAAGAAATTGGATACGGTAAATTATTCATTGAAATTTATTGTATTGGAAGAAAAAGAAACGGAATATCATATAAAATGGATAATTACAAATTATATTAATACAGGAGAGGAAAACCCGGAAGGTAAGGAACTGCTTCGACGATTAATGGGGGTAAAAGGCTGGTCAATCGAATATATTACCGATGAATTCGGGATGTTTTTGGATTTAAAAAACTGGGATGAAATAGAGAAGAGTTTAAGAGTAGCAATGGAGCAGGGAGTGACGACCAAGGATTTAAACCCTTCGGAAAAAAAGAGACTTGATACATTTATTGAGCCTTTTTTGACAAAGGATGGTTTCCTTCAAATTCAATATCCTGAAATAGCTGTTTTTCATCAAAATTGCGGATATAGCCTTCCTGTAAATGAACCCGTTGAATATTCCTTAACTGCCCAAAATATGTTTGACTCAACTATTGATTGGGAAGGTGAAATAATGATTGATTCCGTGAATACGGAACATTACTATTGTGCCGGTTATGATTTTGCTGAACCCAATGTTGAACAAATCAAAGAAATGGTAGATCTTATTATGAAGGAGCTTCTCCCAACAAAAAAGGCAGGAAAGGAATTAACTCGTTCTAGTAAGTATAAAAGCAATACCAAAACTTATTTTGAATATTACTACGATAAATATATTCCGATTACAATAAAGGAAATTCAATCAATTGATATTGATTTAGGTTATATAAAGAATTATAGGGTTAACCAAATTCATTTTCAATTGGTGAATTTTAAAAGGGAATAGAAGTCATCTTAAAATATAGAAGTTTGCTGTACAATTTTTCCTTTCGTTACGTATTGTTCTTGTTTATTTTCCTAATTCTTTCCTGTAAGGATCCCGAAGAAAATCGAATCCTTTCAGAAACGGAATTATGCTTTTCCGGTGTCG
>JAHDDF010000782.1:969-1193 GCA_020629475.1 Saprospiraceae bacterium | reverse complement strand
AGCCCTTTTCTTGGCTCTCTCCATTAATAGGCTAGCGTTAATCTTAAGCGGCATTCCCTGTGAATTTGAATTTATGCAATACGGTTTTTGTCGGCGTCAGTTCGGGTGCGCGTTCCAGGCGTTTCCTTTCCGTCCAAAACGAAAGGCAGCGCCTTACCCTTTGGATTAGGTTTTCCCTTTCCGTTTCGGTTAGTTCCAGTCCCTCCGCGATACCTTCCGCTATT
>JAHDDF010000782.1:651-959 GCA_020629475.1 Saprospiraceae bacterium | reverse complement strand
ACGGAAAGGAATTCGCCTTCCCGCTTCATTGCGTAGTCCAAAATGTCCAGCTTCAAGGACGCGCCGTATAGTCTTTCCGTGGAGGTTTCCATTACAAAACAAAGGTATTGACAATTTCCATTTATTGCTTAGAATACGCAATTAAATTATCTTTGTAAAATCTATTTGTTTATAAAAATGGTTTTATGTTCATTGATTGGGATAAAAATCAATTAAGGGAAGCAATGAAGGGAAACGAATTCCGTTTAACGGATTATCCGTTCCTCAAAGGTTTGGGAAAGCCGAATACCCTTTCCTTTTTCAATGCT
>JAHDDF010000782.1:0-640 GCA_020629475.1 Saprospiraceae bacterium | reverse complement strand
GGCAAATCAAGGAAAGGGTCAAAATCGCGTTCAGGCGCTTTGACGCATTCAAGGGTGCGCCCGTTGACCTGAAGCCGGAGCCAATGCCTAAACCCGTTGAAAAACCGGTACCCGAAAAGCCCACGGCAATAGATTCCGTCGAACGGGAAGCGGAATCGGGGGTGAAGGAGGAAAGCAAGGAGGTGAAGTTGTTCGGTGAGGGATGGAAAAAGGTGTTTACGGCTAACTACGGGAGCGGTGACTATTCATTGTATCAATCCTTGGATAATGAATTCGAGGTAGTAACCGAATCAAGCCAAAAATTACACAAGAAGTCATCACCTACTTACAGGAGGATGATCAAGGACTTCAAAACGCGAGTAAGCAATGGAGAGTAAAGAAATCAATCAGCCGTCAATAGCAGAAATCCTATCGGGATTAAAGGGTTTGAATAATTATTTCCTTACGGATAATATTAGTAAGCTGCAAAAATGGGCATTTCCGGCGGGTACTACTATCGGGCCTAACGGATATCATATAGTCTGGGCGGACAAGGAATTGCAACAACCAGGGAGTCATGCCGCCTTCGAATTGTCGAAAGCTGGAGAAGCGATATACTTGTCTCATTTAGATGGGACCATCATAGATTCACTGATTTTTG
>JAHDDF010000781.1 GCA_020629475.1 Saprospiraceae bacterium | reverse complement strand
AACTCTCCACGGTTTGCCGTCCCCTTTTTTCGGGGTCAAAGGACGACCAATAATAAGACCGCCGTGCCGTTTCATAATCTATCGGCGTATATAGGTCCGCAATCGGGTTGAGCGGTTCTTGTGGGACGGGTTCAGGGATTTCCTTTACCAAGGCATCCGCCACGAATAGATCCACCGCTTCTTGGGCGGTATCGCATTGGAATTTTCTACTACCGTCCAAGGAGGGCAATGCGATACGGATTCCCGATTTGGAAACGTTTATCCATTTGTTTTTCGGGTCATTATGTGCGTACTTACTTTCAAAAATTTCCGTTCCGTTCCAATAGCCGTTAGAGGAAACGTCACGATGTATTTTTACGGGAATACCGCTTTTCCGTATTTCCTTGGCGATTTTTTTTGCCGTTTCATGGGTCGCCATCGGGTAAGGACCATCATAAAAACAATAGGAATCCTCCGGGAGATTCCCGGACATTAATTCCCCGAATCCTACGCCGACGAGGGACGAGAATTGATTTTTCCCGTAAGTGGTGTTTACGTTATCAATGAGTTTTTTAGCGGTAATTTGGCTACCCGAAAACACCTTATCTATCGCCCTTAAATATCCCTCCTCATTTGTCTTTAAGTATTGATAGGCGTAATCCCTGACGGATTTTTCAAACTCGGTAAAGGAGGTTTGAGGAGTGAAGGGGATTGCCGGGATTTTGGGTTTCCTTGCCTTGGGTTTCACCCTTCCGCCGCCACCGTATCCACCGTGCCAGGAACAAACGCCGGGGCGTGCCCCGTAGGTACTGTATTTCCCGTCCAAACAAGGCGTTACACCCTTGTTACGGTTATCCGTAATCGCCCCGATGGACTCCCTCCTGTTGGTTCGGGATAAGAGTAATAATCCCAATCCCAAAATCAAAACCTCCTTCTCCATAGTATGTGCCTAAAAAACTACCTAATCATTTCCTTCCCATACGTCGGATGAACCGACGGCGGTTAAAATGGCTCCCGCGCTTTGTAGCCATTGCGCCGCTTGGCTTGTGGGGGGAATCCACCCACCGTTCGCGGCTTGCGTCCATCCCTGTTCCATGAGGACGGAAACCAAAACCCATCCGTGACCATTCACGAACGCATAACCGATTTGGGGCAACATCCCTTGCGGTGTGGGACCGTAACCCGGAACATCGAACCAAGGCTCGTTGGGCGGGTC
>JAHDDF010000225.1:3831-7334 GCA_020629475.1 Saprospiraceae bacterium | reverse complement strand
AAAGGTTTGGATGGTACTTCTTTCCAAGAACTGTTCCCCACCGTAATATCCACCATTCAACAGCATTTGGAAAACTGCCGCTAGGTCATTGGCATCGGAAAACAATCCGGCATGACCGCTGACTCCGCCCATCATTGCCGCGCCCATATCATGGACATATCCTTGTAAGGTTTGACGCCTAAAATACTTGTCGATTTCCGTAGGGACAACAACGGATTTTGAGTGCTTGTCGCAAGGATTAAAACAAGTACTCTCTAGGCCCATCGGGCCATAGAAGGTTTCATAAGCGTATTGATCCAAACGCTTGCCCGTATTTTCTTTTACGATTTCCGCCGCCATGTAAAAACCCAAATCGGAGTACTTGTAATTTTGGGTACTACGCAAATCGGATTCATAAATCTGTTTCCAAACTTCCCCTACATAAGACTCTTTCATAAAGAGTTTATCCGTAACCGGAACATTGAAGGAACCTGTCTTGGACTTCTTGTAATACTTAGTGGATGGCCTTGGATTACTCTTGCTTTTAGTAACCGTTTCCTTGTAAAAAGGAATCCAAGATTTCAAGCCCGCGTGGTGGGCAAGAATGTCCCTAATAACTATGTTTTGCTTATTGGTGCCTACCGTTTTACTCAAGTGCGCACTTACCGGATTATCGATGTTGATTTTACCTTCCTCGTACAATTTCATCAAGGAAACCGTGGATGCGGCAACCTTGGTTACGGAAGCCAAATCATAAATATCCGAAGTACTCACTTGTCTTGCTTTCTTGTAGGTGTGGTGTCCATATGCCTTATGGAAAACCACCTTCCCGTTTTTAGCGACCAATACCTGTAGCCCGGGAGTGGATTTTGTCTTGATCGCCTCCTCGGCGATGGTGTCGATATGGGCAAGAACGGCAGGGTTCATCCCTACGCTTTCAGGACGGTCGTACTGCAAACGAGCCAAGTAATTCGTAGTTACCCCATCACCGTATTTACTTCTAGGAGATGCCGTTACCGGCAATTTCCCGCTTACCGAAACAGCACCAAAAACCGCTTGTGCCGCGATTTGCTGGGTCATCTTTTCCTCGTTGTAAGCCACCATAACGGTTTCCACGTCGTCAAAATTCTTCAAACCGTAAGGGTTGCCGAAAAGTACCATCGCTACTTCGGTTTGTCCTTGGAGTGAGCGTAAAAACGAAGGAAGCCCGGCACCCAAACCGAAATTCTTGGAAGCCCGGCTTGACATGTCGTGCGTACTTACAAGAACTAAATCATAGGACTTCAATTGGGATACCAATGAAGCGGAATTGGAAACATTCTTATCCGTACGGAAATGGGAAACTTGAGCATATTTATCTAAGTAGCGTTGGAACTCTGTTTTTGAACTCGCGCCTACGGAAAGGGAAGCGATGCGTTTGCCTTTCAAATCCTTGATGGGCAAAACGTTTTCCTTGGTTCTGACCAAGGTCATGGCTTTTTCAACCAGTTTGCGCTTAACGCGCATTGCACGGTAATCCGTGATGTCTTTTCTAACATTTGCTACTTGGATGGGGCTGAAGTAGGTAATGCCGTAATCGTATTTTGCTGCTAAGACCTTCTTTACGCTATTCTCGAAAGAAGCACGATCCAAGGAGCCGTCCGCTAAAGCCGCCTTGATTTTTTTGTAGGCGGCAGGCGTGTTTTCAGGGAGAAGAAGGACGTCGTTACCTGCTTGAAGTGCTTTTACTTCAAGATCGCCCGGTGCATGATGTTTGGTTACGCCTTTCATTCCTAGACCATCCGTGAAAATCAATCCGCGGAATGCCATTTCATTGATGAGGATATCCGTAACCGCCTTCTTGGAAAGGGTAGTCGGTAAATTAGGCGTGGCATCAATAGCGGGAATATCCAGGTGCGCTACCATCATACTTCCTATGCCGTGCTGGCTCAAAACCCTAAAAGGGAACATTTCAATACTGTCTAATCTTTGAAGATCATGTGGAATAAGTGGCAGGTCATAATGGGAATCCACGTCCGTATCCCCGTGTCCGGGAAAGTGTTTGGCGCAAGCCATAACGCCATTGTCCTGCATCCCCAACATATACATATAACTCTTGGCGGTTACGTTGTATCTGTCCTCCCCGAATGAACGGTCATTAATCACCGGGTTTTCAGGGTTGTTATTCACGTCCACCACCGGCGCGAAATTAACATGGACACCTACGCGTTTGAGTTGACGCGCTACCTCGGCACCCATTTCATAAACGGTATTATTGTCTTGGATAGCGCCCAGCATCAACTGCCGAGGGAAACTCATGGCATCATCCTTAAACCTCATTCCCGGACCCCATTCCGCATCCATGGAAATCATGAGCGGGATTTTATTGCCCGGAAGGGTTTGGTATCGATTGATTAATTCCACCTGCTTCTCCGGGGTTCCTTGGAAAAAGCATAAACCGCCTATCTTATAGTCCTTGATGAGTCGTTCCACCGCTGCCTCGTGTTCCGCGCCCTTGTCGGAATGAGCCCGAATCATGAAAAGCTGCCCGATTTGTTCGTCCTCGGACATGGAGGAAAAAATGGTGTCTACCCATTCCTTTTTCTTTCGTTCTTCTTCCTTCCGTTGAGCGGAATCGTCTTCCTTGAAAACAGGAAGGTTCAGGGGCAAATGGAGCAGTACCATCGCCAGTACGGTTAAAACACCAATCTTCACTTTTGAGCTATGAATTTTAAACATAAAATAGGGTAATCCTGCAGGCGGTTGTTAGGCAAAGGGGATTGCCCGCCCGGTAAAACGGAAAATATGAATGTTTCCGATGAATTGAAACATTTTAAGGAATTTTAATGTGATAAATAATTTAGCTTGGAGGGGGCTAAACATAGCACCGGAGGTGGACGTTCTAAATATACCCCTATAAATTTGTCCGATGATTCGAACTCTCCTAGGAGCGGTACTCCTACTAACCTTTTGTTGCTCGGGTGTTTTCGCACAAACGAAACTAAAGCATTCCCTTTACTTTACCAGTTTGCCCGGGGGTGAAATCAACCGGAACACGGGAGATTTTAAATTCGCTTATGGTGGGGGATACTCTCTTTTCTACGATGCCACGGAATCATTGAAGGTAGGTGTAGGGCTTAGTTTTGAGCAATACAGAAGGGAAGCATTGATTCCTCTTTTTGCGGAGGCAAGGATATCCAAACCGGAAAAGCATGGCTTTTTTGGCTTGAGGATTGGCTATGCTCCGGGTAGGCACAGGGACTATTCCCGCTTAGAGAATTATGAATATAGAGGAGGCGTCATGGCTGAGTTTTACACGGGGAGAACATTGCCGATTAATGAGAAGTTGGATGCTTTTTTTGCGGCAGGATTATCTTATAGAAAAACGGTTTTAAAAATAGATGATGGTTTTTGGGATGATTATAAAGAGTCGGTGAATTATATTTTAATTGCGATAAGGGCAGGTGTCGAATTTTAAGATGAGTAAAATTTGGAAGACCATACCCCTTGTCTTTTTATCCGTTTTTGCTTTTGGGCAAAACGTT
>JAHDDF010000225.1:0-3731 GCA_020629475.1 Saprospiraceae bacterium | reverse complement strand
AATTTTAAAATAAGCGCGGATGGTGAAGGTGTTTTTTTATTTGACCCTTCAGGTGCACTTATTTCATTTTTAGATCCCGTACCAATGGAGGCGGATGTCTCCTTGGGTGTTTATCCGGATGGTTCTACGGATGTCTATTTTTTGGACACGCCTAGTCCCGGTTTTTCTAATAATGGAAGTGGGGTAATAAGTACGGAAAATATTCTAATTGATTTTTCTCATGCCTCCGGTTTGTATGAAAATGAAATAGATTTAACCATTAATTCTGAATGCCTTGATTGTGAAATAAGATTCACCTTGGATGGGACTGAGCCCACTACTGAATCATTGCTGTATTCAAGTGAAATTTTATTAAATAAGGATAATCATTTTCCTACGGAATATTCCTTAATTCCAACGGCACCTGAATACTGGGAAGTTCCCGCTGAGGGTTTGCCACGAATGCACATTATTCGAGCTTCGGTTTTTAGGGGTAATATTAAAGTATCAAAGACTTATTCCCGTTCCATTGGTGTTTTTAATGAGTTGCCTTCTTTTAAAACGGTAAGCTTAATTACCGAGCCTGAACATTTATTTTCTTTTGAAACCGGAATCCATGTTCCGGGCACTCATTCCATTCCCGGGTTATTAAGTTCAGGTAATTATTACATGAAAGGGAAAGACTGGGAGCGTCCTGTTTATTTTGAATACTTTTCCAAGCAGGGTTCCTTGGAATATTCAAGTAATGCAGGAGCTAGAATACACGGTGTTTTTAGTCGGCAATTACCGCAAAAATCCATTCGGTTATATGCTAGGGGAGAGTACGGTAATTCGCATTTTGAACATCCTTTTTTTGAGCAAAAACCAAGCATAAGTTCCTATAAAAGAATGGTTTTAAGGGCGGCTAATCCTAATATTTTTCATGTCCCGTTCAAGGACGAATTATGCCATTTGCTGGTGAAAGAACGTGGGCTTGATTTCCAGGCTTTTGAACCTGTTGTTGCTTTCGTGAATGGTGAATATTGGGGTGTATTTAATTTGAAAGAAAGACATGATGAACATTACGTAGAAAGCAATTACGGAATTGATGCTGACGACGTAAACATGTTAGAGAAACAAGGAGAGGTTGTCCACGGGGATAATTCGAATTTGTTTGAGTTGTTGAGTTTTATTAGGACTACGGATTTAAACAACCCAAGTAATTATTCCCAATTGCAATCCATACTGGATACGGAAACTTTCATGGAGATATTAATAGCCCAAATGTATTTTGAGTTGTGGGATTTTCCGGAACAGAATAATAAGTACTGGAATGCTCCGGGAATTCCTTGGAAATGGTTGTTTAATGACGGTGATTCCGCTATGCATGAATATTGGAAAACCAAAATTACGGAGATACTAATCAACCCTGAATATTCCGAAATTCCGTTTGTGATAATCGCACGGGAATTAATGGAAGTAGATATATTTAAAAATGAATTTAAAATTCGGTTTTTAGATGCACTTCAGACAACCTATTCGGCAGGAAATGTAATTTCAAAAATAGATTCCCTACAAAATATTTATGATGAAGAAATGCCGGCACACATAGCCCGTTGGAAATATCCGGCAACCATGAATGATTATCATTCAGCTGTAGATCATTTGAAAAGATTCGCGGCTTTACGTCCGTCTTATTTGGTCAGGGATGTAGAGAATGTTCTGGGTAAACCTTTTACTATTTTTCCTAATCCGACAAGTGATTTCATTAGACTTAAAATCGGGAATGAAATAGAAGGAATAATTGATTTTAGGATGTATGATGTTGCAGGAAGATTGAGGATGGAAAAAAGACTTGATGCTCAAAATTTAACTATTGATGTATCTTCCTTGGAACCCGGGTTTTATATTTTGGATTTTGTTTTATTCGGCGTAAAATATTCGGAAAAAATTATTATTCAATAATTTGTAATAGTTGTACGTGGTTACCTTCCTTGGTTTTAAGTTTTAGAATATAATTTCCGGTTTTATTCATCTTAATCCGGAAATAAAGTTGAGGGTTATCCCAATGTCTTGTCTCTAATAATGTCCCTGAGATGTGATACAATTCGTAAGATGAAATAGCTGTTTCTTCAGACCGGATATTTATGTTTTCTCTAGATGGATTAGGAAAAACATTTATTCCCTGTACGGTTTCAGGATTCTGAATCGAAGTAACAAAGTCCGGGAGATTTAACCGGTATAAAGTAGCGAATCCTTGGTTCGTTGTTTCATCGGAAATATAAACCTCCCTATCATCCACAAAAGCCACAGCTTCCTTTCCTGTAGGATTACCTAGCCAAATATTTTCCATTTGCCCTTGGAAAAAATTATCCCCGTCGAAATTATAAAATACGAAAGCACGCAGGGAATTAATGAGAATTAGGGCATTGCCGTTCGGGGAAATAGCCGCACCGGCAATGGACGTATCCTCTCCGGCTTGTTGGGTATAATATGTATCCTCCAAAGTCGCGGAATAACTTCCGGGGCTGTCCGGCACCTTATACATCTTTACGATACTTTGGTAGGGAATTGTTCGGTCTTTGGTGAATAAGTACAGGCTTCCCTGGAACCAAATCATTGCCTCTACATCAAAATTCCTTTCATTGGGTGCGGGCGGGAACTCCGTTTGATCCTCGTATGAAAAGGAAATGATTTGCGGCGTTACCTGGTTGCCGGTAAAGGTGGAAGGGTTGGGGATTTTATAAATCTCCAGATCCGTCCGGTTATTTAAGTTGTTCCCGAAATCACCGAGGTAAAAATTCCCGTCATCGTCCACCGTCATATCTTCCCAATCCGTGTTTTCAACACCATTGAAATAGACCAACCTTAAAATATTACCGAAGGTATCCACTTGGAAAATACGGGAGGTATCCCCGTGATCCATATGGTACCAAATACGGTTGGGGCTTTCCACCACCATACCCGAATTTTCATCCAAAGAGGCAGGTAATTGGTTAATGGTTTCCAAGGCTTGCCCTTGAAGAGCGAAGCAGAAAAAGGTAAGAATCAAAGAATAGTAAAACCGCACGGATAAAATTTTGTACTAAAGATAGGTGCTTGGAAAGACTTGATTTGAATGCATCGTGGTTTTGTTGTTCAAACGTCTTTTACCAAAATGATTCGAAGATGAAATTTAAAACCGAAATAGACCGCATGGCTTGGGCAAATTGTATCCTGATTACCAAGGAGCAAGCCCTTGAAATTAAGGAAACGATGGGCAATCGAATCATCATTACCATAAACGGGATGTCCTTCCATAGAGCGGTGGCAAATAGTAAGGAGGTAGGGCATTATATCATGCTAGGAAAGAATTCCCTTAAAAAACTAGGTGCTTGGGAAGGGGTGGAAGTAGAGGTGGAAATCAAGAAGGATACCTCCGAATACGGAGCGGAAATGCCTGAGGAATTAGACGTGGTTATTGGCACGGATGAGGAAGCCCTATTAATCTTCGAATCCCTGACGCCCGGAAAAAAGAGAAGCATCATTCATCTCGTTGGCTCCGCCAAGCGTTCCGAAACTAGAATCAACCGTGCCTTGAAAATCGTTGAAAACTTGAAAATGGGTGTACGGGATCCTCGGGGATTTTTGAAATAACATTTGGTATTACCTCCTATTTCCCAAGTTGATGTGTTAAAAAACAAAATGCTTCCGTTTCGAGGGAACGCTTATCTTTCCCCTTGGGTTCTCCCTGCATCCCAAACGACGAAACGAAGAATCAATGGAAGCAATAG
>JAHDDF010000224.1 GCA_020629475.1 Saprospiraceae bacterium | reverse complement strand
CCGACCCCCTCGGTGTAAACGAGGTGCTCTGAACCAACTGAGCTAATCGCCCCTATTGCTTTTCTTCAAAAGCGGTTGCAAATATATAAGAAGGTTTTTGATTAGTCAACACTATCGAAAGAAATTTTTTCTTTTCATAAAAAAATTCGTCCAGCCGACAGCCGGGTATTCCCTTTTTTCTTCCCTGTTCCAAATTTGATTAATATTGCTTGGCTAATTTCAAAAGGGATAAAAATCTCCTTTATAAACAGACGAGACATGAAAAGGCATTTCACTACACTTACCCTAATTCTAACACTTTTTTGCCTTACGGCAACGGCACAAGACCAAGCGAACTTTAACGGAAGCTTGGAGCTCGCGGGTAATTGGTTCATGCGGGATTCCGCTATTGGCGCATCTAATACACCACAATACGACAACCAACTTTCCGGGGGCGAGGCTTGGTTAAATTTAAACTACCAATACAAAGGATTTGAGTTGGGCATGCGCTTTGATGCCTTCTTGAACTCGAATCTTAGAAATCCGGTGGGTTCATATAATGCCCTTGGAATAGGTTGGTGGCAAATCCGTAAGAGAACGGACAAGCTGGATGTTACCGTGGGGCATATTTATGACCAAATCGGTTCAGGAATTATTTTCCGCTCTTATGAGGAGCGTCCCTTATTTATCGATAACGCTCTTGTAGGGGTTAGACTGGCATATGACCTTATTGAAAGAGATGCGGGAAACCTTAGCGTAAAGGCGTTCATGGGCAGGCAAAGGCGTGCTTTTGCGGAAAACTCTGAAGAAGTTGTTTCCCGCGCTTACAAGCCGGTTATTAAAGGGATAAATTTTGAAGGATACTGGGGTAATGAAGCCGGGACATTTTCCGTCGCACCGGGTATCGGCGCCATTAACCGAACCTTGGATGACAATACGATGAGCCTTATCGTAGCGGACGTGAATACTTATGCGCCCGAGAATAGCTTCGTGCCTAAGTTCAATGTGTATTCGGCTTCCTTATACAACACCCTTACCGTTAAGGATTTTACTTGGTACGTTGAAGGCGCCTACAAAACGGAGGAAGCTATCTCTGATCCAAGAGTAGGTCGATTGGTAAGTACGGATGGTTATATCCTATACTCCTCCTTGGGTTACTCCCGCAAAGGGTTCGGTGTAACAGCGGAAGTAAAACGTACCGAAAACTTTTCCATGAGGGTTTCCCCCTTGGAAACGGCACTAAACGGAATGGTTGCCTTCTTGCCTCCAATGGCACAGGTAAATACCTACCGTCTTACGGCACGTTATAACGCTGCTACACAGGAACTTGGTGAAATGGCGTACCAGTTGGACCTGAAATACTCTCCTAAACGCACCTTGAATTTTGGTTTGAACTTTTCCAATATCACGGACTTGGACAACAATCTTCTTTTCCGTGAGATCAACTTCAACGTTAGAACCCGTAAACCTAAGAAATACTCCTTGATTGCGGGATTCCAAGCGGTAACCTACAACCAAGAGGTCTACGAGGAAAAACCGGGTGTCCCCAATGTTCAAACCTATATTCCTTACGTGGATTTCTTATATAAATTCAACCGAAAAACCTCCTTGCGCTTCGAGGCGCAATATATGTATACGGAACAGGATTTCGGACAGTGGGTATTTGGTCTAGCTGAATTGAGTGTAGCACCGAATTGGATCATTACTTCTTCAGTCATGATTAACACCGTTCCTAAATTAACGGATGATATTCAAGTTTTCCCGACTGCTTCCGTGGTTTATAACTATAAGGCACACCGCTTTGGCTTGGCTTACGTTAAGCAGGTGGAAGGTATCGTTTGTTCCGGTGGTATTTGCCGTTATGAGCCTGCGTTCTCCGGGGTTAAATTAAATGTAACGACGACGTTCTAGATTTTTTCCTTTTTGTGTGGTCGGAAGACCACACAATGGGGAATTATAAAAAATAAATAGCAGCGATTCCTAGGACAGCGGGAATGGTTTGAACGAAGATTATCTTCTTATCGGCGGTAAGGGCACCGTAAATTCCTGCCACCGCTACGCATGCGAAGAAGAAAACCGCCACGTTTGCGCTCCAAGTAGGGTCCTTGATAAAGAAAGACCAAATCAAGCCCGCGGCAAGGAAGCCGTTGTACAAGCCTTGGTTTGCGGCGAGGGTCTTGGTCTTAGGGAACAACTCCTTGGGGAAGCCACGGAACACCTTGGGTCCGCGTGTTTCCCAAGCGAACATTTCAAAGTACATGATGTAAAGGTGGAAGAGAGCTACGAATCCGATTAGAACTTGGGCGACGATTGACATTTCTTTTGAGTTTTGATGCGTTTGATGTACTTGATGTATTTGATGTGTGGTCGGAGGACCACACATAAGGGAAGGCCACACATCGGGGGAAAGACCACACATCGGGAAAAGACCACACATGGAGAAAGACCGAGTACCGGGTCTATGGCACATCCATGTATTTGTGGGTTTGCAAGGAAATCCGCCACTTCGGGTTTTGCTTGACGTAATCAATCATTAAGGGAAGCATTTCCTTTTCACGGGACCATTCGGGCTGAAGAAGAAGCATACAATCCTCCTTGACGTGCGAGGCATGTTCCTCCGCCCACATAAAATCGCTTTTGTTATAGACGATAACCTTTAGTTCATCCGCCTCGGGATAGAATTCAGGTAAGGGGAATTTAAATTTTTTCGGCGACAAGCAAACCCAATCCCAATCACCGGATAAGGAGTGTGCCCCGGATGTTTCTACATGCGTACGGAAACCCGCCTTTTGCAATTCGGAAGTAAGATGGCTTAAATCATACATCAATGGCTCTCCTCCGGTAATCACCACCAAGCGGCAAGGATTTTCCAGAGCATCCTTTACCAACTGTTCCACAGGAATAATCGGGTGCTTCAAGGCATCCCAAGAATCTTTTACATCACACCAAACGCAGCCTACATCGCATCCGCCTAAGCGAATGAAATACGCCGCTTTCCCTTGATGCATTCCTTCCCCTTGGATGGTATAAAACCGCTCCATTACCGGAAGGTGATCCACAATTTCCATTTTCTTTGTTTCCATTAGCTTTCCTTCAATACCTCGTTCTGAAGCCCGAGATCATAATTCCGGATTAAATCCATAATCCTACGCGTAAGCCCTTGGGGAATTCCTTGATTTCCCCAAGAAGAAATACGATTTTCCAGGGAAGCATCCCAATCCTCGTACATTAAATCAGCCCCGGCTTCTTGCTTGTATTTCGCTAGCTCCTTGGATACTTCCGCACGTTGCTGAAGCAATTCCGCCAAATCGCCGTCAAGGCGATTCAAATCATACCAAAGTGCCTCTACTTCCTCCTTGGTTTTTCCTTGGGGCACATTCGTTTCCGCGAATAGCTTTCCTAGAAGAGTTTTTAAACCTTCAGGGGTTACTTGCTGGGCGGCATCACTCCATGCCTCATCCGGGGTAGTATGGGTTTCAATCATCCAACCATGATGCCCGTATGATTTTGCCTTTCGGGCTATGGGTAAGAGTAAATCCCTTCTTCCGCAAATATGGCTGGGATCATTAATCATCTCCACACCGGGCATAAGCCTCATGAATTCAGCTACCATATCCCAGAGCGGTTCATGGCGGAACGGTGCTGCGTATGGCGTAGCAAAACCACGGTGGATTGCCGCCATCTTACGAACACCTTGATTATGCAAACGCTTGAAGGCTCCCGTCCATAAAGACATGGTTGGCGTAGCCGGATTTTTAACCATTACCGGGACATCAACTCCCTTAAGAGCTGCCGCAATATTTTCAACCGCGTAAGGATCAACAACTGTTTTAGCACCAATCCAAAGGATATCGATACCATATTTCAAGGCGATTTCAACGTGCTCCGCCGTTCCTACCTCCGTAGAAGTCGGAAGCCCAGCATCTTTTCCGGCTTGCACAAGCCAAGGCATTCCTTCCTCGCCTATTCCTTGAAAGGAATGCGGTCCGGTACGGGGTTTCCATATTCCCGCCCGAAGCACATTTGCCCCGGCTGCGGCGGCACCCGCGCAACTCTCCAAGGTTTGCTTTTCCGTTTCGGCACTGCAAGGACCCGCAATAATCAAAGGGGAACTCGCGATACCCCAGTCCTTAATCGGGATGATTTCCATTTCTTTTTCCATATCTCCCGCAAAGGTCGGTTTTATTTGGGAAGGATGGAAAATTATTGAGGACGTACATAAAAATGTATCTATCGGGAACTAAATTAAGCCGCTATTATTTTGTATTTTTGTATAACTGTATTAATGAAGAGGTATAATTTTATTGATGAAACAATATCTCATCCCAAAATGTATTGAATACAGCATTTAAAAACCGAAAAAGAATCCGTACATGTCTTTTGAGATTGAAGGAAAACTCCACAAGAAATTCGACACCAGCCAAGTAACCGACACCTTTAAGAAAAGGGAATTCGTATTGGAACTAGGAGGTCCCTATACCCAATATGTATCCTTTCAGTTAATCCAAGATAAGTGCGGCATGCTGGATGAGCATGAAGCAGGAAAAGACATCAAGGTGTTTTTTGACCTAAGAGGTCGTGAGTGGACCAGCCCTAAGGGAGAGGTTAAGTATTTCAACACCTTGAATTGTTGGAAATTGGAGGCTGTAGCCCCTGTTCAAACCGACGCGAGCGGCAGTGATTTCCCCGCAGCCGGTGATGAGCCCCCTGCATTCGACAATGCGGACAATGACGACTTGCCGTTTTAAGACTTTAACGGCTTCTTAACCGCGGAAAGCGTTACTTGAACGTTTTCCGACTCGTCTAAACGTCATTAATTCATTTTCATTAAAACCCATACACGTAATGAAAAAGTTTACCATTCTTGCCCTCTTTATGGCATTCGGTATCGCATCCGTATTTGCGCAAGTAAAGGAAGGAAGCGCTAGCATGAGCAAAGGAAGCAACAATGCTTTCGCTATTGAATTGCGCCAAACCGAAGCCAAAGAGGTTACTGAAGCATGGACCAAGTACATTAAAGAGTACAAGGGAAAAACAAAGTTCGATAAAAAATCCAAGGAGGTTTTCTCCGATAACGCGGAAATCAGGGACATGAGCTCCAATACCGTGGATGTTTACGGTTCCGTTCAACAGCGTGGTGAAAATACCGTACTTACCGTATGGTTTGATCTAGGGGGTGCGTTTCTTTCCTCTTCCATGCACGGAGGTGAGAAAGCTGCCGTTGCTGAAAAACTCTTGAATAAATTTGCGGGTACCGTTTCCACTGCCGCTCTTGAGGATGAAATCAAGGCACAGGAAAAAGTGGTTAAAAACTTGGAAGGAGACCTAAAAGGACTTCAGAAAGACAAGGAAGGCCACGAGAAGGAAATCGAGAAGTGCGAGCAAAAGATCAAGGAAGCCAAGGAGAGCATCGTAACCAACTTGGAGGATCAAAAGAACAAGCAGGTTGAAATCGAGACCGAGAAAAAGGTACTTGATTCCCTTCTTGAGAAATTGAAGAAAATCAAGAAATAAGCCTAAGCTTATTTTTTATCAAGGGTTTTTCCGTCCGAACGGAAAAACCCTTTTTTATTTTCAACCAATTAGAAGGTATTTTTGTACTACGTTTTTCAAAACATTAAAACCGATCAACCATGTCTATCCAAATCGGACAAGCGGCACCTGCCTTTACCCTTACCAGCGACGAGAAAAAACCTATTTCACTTTCCGACTATAAGGGAAAGAATGTCGTACTCCTTTTCTTCCCTCTTGCATTTACCGGCGTATGCACGGAGGAGCTTTGCTCCATGCGTGATGATATCGGGACTTACGAGGGCTTAAACGCGCAGGTTCTTGCCGTATCCGTAGACTCCCCTTTCTCCTTGGAAAAATTCAAGGCGGAGCAAGGTTTCAACTTCCCCTTGCTTTCCGACTTTAACCGCGAGGTTTCCGCAGCGTACGGTTCCATTTACGAGGACTTCGTGCTAGGCATGAAAGGCGTTTCCAAGCGTTCCGCTTTCGTAATTGACGGCGAGGGTGTACTCCGCCACGCGGAAGTACTTGATAACGCCGGGGAAATCCCGAATTTTGAGGCGGTTAAGGAAACTTTGAACGGCTTGAAATAGTTATTACAATAGGGTATATTTGTAATCGGATTTTACAATACTCTTTAGTAAAAAACCAAGTCAACTCTTCACAATCATGTCCGTTACGAAGCCAATTGAGCAGGATGATGTTTTGGTAATGGAGGAAACCACCTCCGGCACCACCGCTTTCATTGTAGTCTACAATGATGATTTCAATACTTTTGATTGGGTCATCCGGTGTTTTATGGAAGTATTGGATCATACCGATCAACAAGCGGAGCAGCTTTCCATGATGATTCATTTCAAGGGACGTGCCACCGTAAAAAGCGGTTCTTTCGAGGAATTAAGACCTTTGAAAGAAGCATTGGTGGAACGTGGTCTCTCAGCAGTGATTGAAGAGGAAAAGCACGAGCATTAAAATATTGTTTTCCTTATCGGACAAGACGGGAAAACATTATCATACCGGCGGCGGTTTTCGTTAATAGCGAAGACCGCCGCCTTTTCTTATATTTAGGGGTGGTGAACTAATAAACAACCGTTTATTAAACCCTCGCCTCTCAAAAATGACGAATCCGACAAGTTAATTCTTCCCATGCCCATCTTTTGGTTAAACAAGGAGCTTAATTTCCCCGACCCGCATCAAACGGGTGATGAGGGTATCCTTGCCGTGGGTGGTGATTTATCGGTGGAACGCTTGATTCTTGCTTACAAAATGGGATTATTCCCTTGGTTCAACCCGGAAGATCCCATTCTTTGGTGGTGCCCCGATCCTAGGTTCGTTATTTTCCCCAATGAAATCAAGGTGAGTAAAAGCATGCGCCCTTATTTCAACAAAAAGAAGTTCAGGGTCACTTTTGACACGGCGTTCAGGGACGTTATCCGGGGATGTCAACAAATGCCCCGTAAAGGCCAGGAAGGGGATACATGGCTTACGGATGATATGTTGGAAGCTTTTTGTGAGCTTCATGAATTAGGCATTTGCCATTCCGTCGAAGTTTGGGAAGGGGATGAATTGGTTGGCGGGCTTTACGGGAATTCCTTCGGGAAAATCTTCTTCGGGGAATCCATGTTTGCTAAGGCGTCGAATGCCTCTAAATTTGGTTTCATTACCTTGGTGAAGGCATTGGAAAAACAAGGTTTCACCTTAATTGATTGCCAGCAAGGAACGGATCATCTCATCAGTATGGGGGCAAGGGGAATCCCTAGGGATGATTTCTTGGAACGGATGGAAGCGAATAGCTACGAAAAGACCATTATCGGGAATTGGGGGTTTATGTTGAATAGTGAATAGTGAATAGTGAATAGTGAA
>JAHDDF010000223.1 GCA_020629475.1 Saprospiraceae bacterium | reverse complement strand
AGATCTCCTGACCTTCCTCAACTTTGAACTGCTGACCGGCAATCTCCACAATTGCGAACATGAGCTTGATTTTTTTAATAATTGATATACGCTTTTCTCAAAGCGGACACAAAGATATGTTTTTCATGCCAAAAATGAAAGCCCGAAGAAAACATTTCCTTCGGGCTTTCAAGGTACTTATGCCTTATTCACAGACTTGTATGTCGTCCACCCTAAATAAGGTATCGTTATTGGCATCATTGCTTCCTTCATAAACAAAGGCGATATGTGCCGTTCCGCTACCCGGAATGGATACATCCCCTGAATTTACCTTATCGGAGAAGTTACCGGAGGTAACATCGGAGCCCGAAGCTAAAATCGGGTTTAATTGTGTCCAAGTAGCACCGAGGACGTTAGAGCCATCGAAATCCGTGGACACCCATACCGTTACAGGATCGTGATCCCAGTACCCTACTATGGTATTAAAGTTTAAGGTCTTTGGTGTAGAAAGGTCTATCGCAGGTGTAATCAACCAAGATTTGATATCGGTGCTCGTTGACTGGAAACCGGAAACCTGGGCGTAAGAATCACCGCTAAAGGAGGAATACTTCCATGATTCGGTTCCTTCCTCATCAAAGGTTACCCAATCCAAAGCGTCGATTACGTTATTATCATTTCCGCCGGTCCAGTCCTCGTCAACGTCGCAGCCGCCTCCGCCGCCACCGCCGCCGGTTACGGTTACGTCATCCGTGGTTCTAATACTCAATTGAGGTTCGTTGTATTCACCTACAACCGCTACAACGGTTACTTCTTCCCCATTGGTAGGAGCAAGGTCGCCGGCGAAGAAGGCACCGAACTGCGTCCACATGGTTACCGTTCCCGTAGCATCCGTTAGGTCTAAGCCTCCTTCATAGGTATTGCCACCCGTAAGGGTTGCTCCTTGAATTTCCACAAGAGTAGACTCCAAGTTATCAAAATCAGCAAGAAGGTCCGCAACGGTAATTACGTTGGGCGTAACGCTATTGCCGGAACTGATTAAGGTCGCATTTCCAAGGGGAACGTTATTTACCTGTAAGCCGCCGTCAGGGTCAGGGAAAACGGAAAGCTCTTGACCGGAAACGACAATCTCTACCTCATCTCCCATATCGAATGTATGATCCGCGGAGAAACGAACGATGATTCCACCTGAACCGTCTTGAATGGTTAGGTTACGGCTTTGGAAGTTTTGGAAAATCCTATCGGAAATAACGGTTCCTTGGATTTTAACCTCTGAGCCTGCCGCACTAGCCCCTCCGTTGAATTCATCCCTCAGTTGGGAAATATCAACGCGTACCTCGTTTCCTGTCCCACCGCCACCGGAGGAGCCGTCGCAACGGGTATCCGCCATATTCACGTCATTCACGTTTCGGATAAATAATTGGTAATCCCCTCCGAAGGCGCTAAGGATTCCGGTCACGCTTCCGTTACCTGCCGGAATTATATCCGAAGCAAAATCCGCGTAACCGCTGGAACGGAGAATCATTCCACCGTCATTACATTGCTCGATGTTTCGGTTTACGGAAAATAGGTTGATGGCATCGGCATAAGGTAAACCGATTTCGCCATCTATGAATTGGGTACTTTCAAAAGTTACCAAGCGACTAAGATCCCCAAGATTCGCCTCGGAAATATTCATCAATTTCGGCGTAACGAATTGATTGCGTAAGCCGCCTAAGATGATGGAAGGCGCTAAGTTTTCCTCGACACCATCCAAGCGGTCACTACCGTTATCTTGGTAAATACCACCACCCAGTTGGGTTACGTCATTATATACATCCAAGTATAAGCCTTGGCAGTATATATATACTTGTCTTCCTACCGGATAATCATTGTAGGCATCGGTAAAGTTGAGCAATACTTCAATTCCGCCGGTTTCATCCTCAATGACCATTTTCTTATAGAAATTCCCTGACTCGTCATCCGCCGTTACTACGGCTTCAATGATTAGGTCGTCCGTAATTTCGGTAATGGAACCACCATTATACAATGCCTTTAAAGCGGCAATATTGGTATTGGGTGTGATATCCAATGCCGCGCCGTCACCCGGTGGTTCATCAAAATCTTGATCCACGCAAGAATGAAAGACGAAAACGGAGCCCAACAAAAGAAAAAACAAGAAAGGCTTAAATGTATTTTTCATCATCTGAGAATTTTCAATTCGATTTGGATTAGTGTATTCTTGGAGTAATAATATTTGTTTAAAATTTGGTTTGATATTACAATAAGACTACAGTCTAAAAGTTAGACCGGCAAAGTAATTCGTACCATATGCGTAATAATATTTATTCGGGAAACGATTAGGATCTCCCTCATCATCAAAACGCAGTTGTTCAAAGCCACCGGTAATGATTTCACGGTTATTTAAAATATTACTCATACCCAAGCTAATTGAGGCAAATTTATTGTCTCCTAACTTAAAGGACTTATAAAAGAATAAATCCAAGGTATACTGACTTTTTAAACGTTCCTGGTTTATGGTGGTTTCCCAATCCTCCGTTCCGTATTCTACCGGTTCAACCGTTGCGGCAGTCCTTCTATCCGGATTAAAATCCAAATAGGTTTCATTGAATACATTAAAGGTCAAAGTAGCGAACCAGAATTTCGGGGAACTGTATTTCACCCCGGCGCTATATGCTTGCTGAGGGGAATTAGGGATATAGAAATTCTTTTGGTAAACGGTTCCACCCGCTCCGGTTAAAGATTCGGAACTGTTATCCTGGGAAATATATGCCGTAGGACGTGAGGTGTAATAATACTGCCCTAAAGCTAGCGCCGCATTGGCTGAAAAGCCACCAACTATATCCGCCTCCATTCCGTATTCCAAACCGAAATGACGTCTATCAATCCCGTTAACCGTATAGTTTACAAAGGTTTGCTTTGAATCATGGTAAAAGGACATGGTGTTAATCCCGTCATGAATTTCCGTAAAATACCCGGTCAATCTTACCTTAATATTTGGTGAATTATGGATAAATCCTCCTTCGGTCGTCATTACTTTTTCGGAAGTTAAACCCGGTGCTAACTCATCCCTTGTCCTAGGGGATAAATATGCCTCGCGATAGGATGGCGGACGAGTCATGTAGCCTCCGTTGGCGTATAAATAATTACGTCCGTTTATTTTATAAGTAGCTCCTGCCTTGGCTCCGAAATTCAGGAAATTTTGCTTCTCTGACTCACCCAAGGAGCTATCCGGAAAACGACCGTTTTGGAAATTACCGGTTCTCCAGAAATTAGTAATGGATGCATTACCGGAAAGGAAGAAATCGAATTTATTTAAGCTAATTTGGGTTTGTGCCCAAGCACCGGTTTTATTAATATTAGAATAGTAACTATAACCGTATGTATCTCCCTCACCCAATACCTTATTCGGGGTACGGATATCATTGTTTAAAAGCTCCGGTTGATCCGGGAAATCACGCTCCACGAAATTATCCACATCCAACCAATATTCGCCGCCTAATAAATCATCAACGACATTATGGTTGTGTGTTTTTTGCCAACGATAATAAGCTCCGGAATTAAAGCTCACTTTCTCATTAAACGTCGTGCTAAATATTGCGTTAAAATCCGCCTTATTTTTATCGTACCGCGTTTCGGAAACAATATATTTAGAACGCAATCCCGTTATATTATTTCCTTCGACACCATTGGCATTCATAATGGTTTCAGGAGTCCCGAATCTATTGGAATTATACATGTATTCCCAATCGATTTGACGAAGGTTCTCATCCGCCGCCATGGCATCCCAAACTTCTTGTGCTTCTTGGGGATCATTTACGTATGATGGTAGGTAACGGTAGTAATCCGGTCTTGGATCACGGGCTCCTTGCCAATCCAAACGGGAGGAACCGTTACGACCGGATTGGAAAGAACCGGAAAGTTGAAGTCTTGTTCCTTCCTTGGGTTCCCAAATATGGTGAAGGATGGCTACGGGTTGGTGGGTCTTTGCTACACGGGAATTCCTTTTATCACCGTTTTGGTATCCCCAATAAGGATTGTAATAATTGGTACCCGCGATATCATACATTTCCTGTATTGCCGCTCCTTGCTTTCCCCTTCTGTTGGGCGCTCCAAAAAAGGTTAAGCCCGTCGTATGGTTCCCGTACTTCTTTTCTACTCCCACAAAATAAGAGTAGGCATCATAAAAGGTTCCTTGAATATAACCTTCCTCCGCCCATCTACGGGAAGCGGACAAGCTTAATGCCCAACCGTTTTTCAACGTAGGATTCCAAGTCGCCATCAAACGATGGGAGTAATTACGGTTGGTATTGGCATAACTCAAACGCAAACCATTGCCGCGCTTGTCTTGCTTGTGGGCACCGATATTCACGAAAGCGGAACCGTTCAAGCCCCCAAAGGTGTACTCCGAGGCATCCAAGCCTTGGGTCACATCGGATTTATACCGGAAAACGTCATTCAAACCGCCCCAGGCACTCCAATACGTACCACCTGTTTCCAGATCGTTCATGTTGGCGCCGTTGATATAAATCTCCGTAGAGTTGTTGTAATACCCGCGCGGGCGGAATCTTACGGCCCCCCAATTGAAGGCGGCGGTTCTTGACCAAGTATCATTTCCCGTTCCCGCGGATAATACGCCGGAAATACTTTCCAATTCATCCTCCATCTCCAACTCGGTCTCCGAGAGGGATATGATGGGAATATTACCCGTAATCGAAGTATCAGGAAGGGTTGTGGTACCCGTGTCTTGGGCGTTTGCCGCCAAGCAGCAAATAACAATAAGAGAACTTAATAGCTTGAGTTTCTTCATACCTGAGTATTGCGCCGCCATAAGCGACAATCAAAGAACGCCCAAAGGTAGCAAATCGCGACCGGCATCCTTCAACAGAAAAGTGAAATTCACCTAAATGTAACATGAAGATAATACACCATATAGAAGTTTAGGTCTTCCTTTTCCATAGGTTTATGACTTCTTCCGACATTTTCTTTGGATTTCAAATCGTGGCTTTTAGTAATTCCTTAGCACAAACAGTCGGCTTTGCTTTCTATCTTTGGGGCACAAAACATCCCGACATGAAACGGATTCTACTTTCTACCCTCTTTTTCCTTTTTATTTTAACCGGTGCTTTCGCACAAAAGAAAACCGATTTTAAGGTCGGTATCATCGGATTCTACAATCTGGAAAACCTTTTTGATACCGAGGACGATCCAAAAATCAATGACGAGGAATTCCTTCCTGAAGGCGGTCGTCAATGGACGGAGGAGAAATACAAGGAAAAGTTGGGTAACATGGCTTCCGTTATTTCCGAAATCGGGACGGACTTGAATCCTGACGGTCCGGCTATCCTCGGCGTTGCGGAAATCGAGAACCGCAAGGTTTTGGAGGATTTAATCCAAGAGGACGCCATTGCGGATCGCAACTACGGCATCGTTCATTATGATTCACCGGATTGGCGGGGTATTGACGTGGCAATGCTTTACAACCCTAAGTACTTTACACCGGAACACTCCGAGCCGCTTTACGTTTACCTTCCGGGTGATACGGAGCAGGATACTACATTTACTCGTGATATACTTTATGTGAAAGGAAATTGGGACGGGGAAACCATCCACGTTTTCGTGAACCACTGGCCTAGTCGCCGTGGTGGCGAGCAAGTTTCCGCGCCCAAGCGTAATGCGGCAGCTAAAATCGTAAAGGATAAAATTGCGGAAATCCAGAAAGAGGACTCGGCAGCCAAGGTTTTCATCATGGGCGATTTGAATGATGATCCTGTATCCCCTTCCGTAAAAAAGATTTTACAAGCCAAGAAAAACGCGGAAGGTTTGCGTTCGAATCAAATCTTCAATCCTTACATCCCTTTCTTTAAAAACGGTATCGGTTCTAATGCTTATCGCGATGCGTGGTCCCTTTTTGACCAAATCATGATGACGGCTCCTGCTCTGGATCGTTCAGGGGATGGTTATTTCTACTACCGCGCTAAAATCCACAATAAGAAACATCTTCTTCAAAAAACGGGACAATACAAGGGCTATCCCTTCCGTACTTTCTCCTTCGGGGAATACCAAGGCGGATATTCGGATCACTTCCCGGTGTACGTGGTGTTGCTGAAGAAGGTTTAGGTAATATTTTTCTCCCCGACCTGAAGGTCGGGGCTTTGGATGCTGCGGTCATTCCGACCGCTCTAATTTCTGTTTTTTCATCCTCACCTTATGTCAGGTCTTTCGACCTGACATAAACATTTTAAACCTTTCCCACTTCCCTTAGTCCAACCCCATTATTATCTCACCACAATCCTAAACCATGAAAAGGACGACCCTATTCATGGGCATACTCCTGTGTATGCCCCTTTATTTCTTTGCTCAAGTCCAAGGAAATGCCGCTTATTCGGAAGGCAACGTAAACTACAATCAAAAGTACCGTTTACAGGATCACATTGCCCAAGTCAATTATCAAAACACGGACCGCGTTACGCTTACCGTCTCCGGGATTTATAATATTGAAGCGGATGGTTATATCGCGATATTCGCTTGTACCCAAACCGGTAAAACGGCGGACGAGGCGGATAAACTCATGAATGATCAAATCCAAAAAGTAACCGATGGCATCCGTACAAAAGGTATTAAAGCGGAATCATACGTGGATATGATTTCCTTTGTTCCTATGTATGAATACGAAACCGAGAAAAAGGCATTTTCCAAGCGGACTTACAAGGAGGTTCCTATCGGTTTTGAAATGAAAAAGAACCTGCATATCCGGTTTACGGACCCTAATGCCCTGGATAAAATCATTTCCCTTTGCTCCAAGGCTGAAATCTATGATTTGGTTAAAGTGGATTATTTCGCGGAAGATATCCAAGGCTTTAAAACCAAAATGCGGGATAAGGCATTAGAAATCCTCAATCAAAAAATCACGTTCCACAAGGAGGTGATGAACGTGGATTTGGATAGCAAAAAACGAAGTATGGGGGAAGGTTTTAACCTCATGTACCCCATTGAGCAATATGCTTCTTATAGTGCTTATTCCAGCAGCTCCCTACAAGCTAAAAAACCGGGACATGTACAAACGGCGCAAAAAAGCGTTACGCGGTACTACAATCAAATTTTCCCCAAGTCTCACGACTTCGTCATGAACGCTAAAAAACTGGCGCCCGGGATGCAGTTGTTGTATACGCTTTCCGTTACTTATGACCTCCGGGAAAAGGATGAGAACGCGCCACAACCTGTAGCTCAAAAGCAAGAACCACAAAAACCGGAAAAAGAGTTGATTTTGGTTACTTCCACCGGGCAGTTTAAGGTGATACCGGTAGATTAACTTCCTTTCGTTCTAGACCTCCTAGGTTTTAGAAACCTAGGAGGTCTAAACGGAGATTAATTTCTACATTT
>JAHDDF010000780.1 GCA_020629475.1 Saprospiraceae bacterium | reverse complement strand
CCTTGACCAACCTTATCGTTCCCAACGGCATCCAAGGGATATAAACAGGAACCGTTACTGATGAAAAACCTATTTCTTATTCTCTTCTGCTTCCTTGGAGCTTCAGCTTTCGCCCAAGAGGAAAAAGTACCCGTCTACTTCTATCCTGAAAACAACTATATCCTCTTCTTGGATGCTCAAGGAGAGAAACGCCAAATAGCGGAAGTCCCTCGCTCCTTTAGATACGCAGCGGATAGCGAATCCGCTAAATATGCTCATGCCGGTTCCTTGGAAGTAGTCCAGCAAGGGGAGGAATTCCACATTTCTTATTCCAATTCGGATGCGATTTTCTACTTGTATAGTGCCGATGAAGGAAAAACCTGGAAGCAGAAACAAATCGATCACATAGACAATTACACCCTCAAAAAATACAACTACGAAACAGGAGAAAATCTTGGTATATCTCCCGATCAAAAATGGATGGGGCTTCTTCATGGTTGCTGTTTAGCCGTGGACGAAAAAGGAAACCCGCATATCGCATACGCTATTTCCGGTGGCAACTATCACTATGATGCCTTCCTGCTTTACGCAACGAAGAAAAACGGAAAATGGAGTACGGAAAAGGTTTTAACCAAAGAGGGTTTCCCAAAGAAATATTTAGGCTTTGTCGGAATCGACGTTTACCCGGACGGTACGCCCGTTATTGCCGTACACTCCCATGAAAAAGTGATGACTTACAGGCACTACTGCCATCTTTTAACCAAGCAAGGAGGCAGGTGGAAACGTATACATTCCTTCAATAGAAATACGGGCAGTCTTACGATGAATGTCCTGCTTGATGGCAAGGAGCGCATTCACGTCATCGCTAACACCAACGACTCCTTGGTGCATTGGGTATCGAACGACAAGGGAAGAAAATGGAGGGAATCCCTCTTGCTAAAAGGAATGGCTCGTTCTAATAGCGTTCTGGATAAAGACGGAAATATCCATCTTGCCGGAACGAATTACTTGGATGGCATTTACTACGGTTTTTGGAACGGTAAATGGAACATCAAAAAATTGGAAGCCCGTCCACAAATGTGCCATGCGGGTATGGTCCTAAGCCCTAAAGGCAAACCGCATCTTTCCTTTTTTACGGAATATCATCATCCGGCGGAAATCAAGGTTTATACACCGGATGATAAAGGTTCTTGGTCTTTTGAGGTTCCGATTATCAACGAAGG
>JAHDDF010000779.1 GCA_020629475.1 Saprospiraceae bacterium | reverse complement strand
AGAACCTTTTGCAGACGCATCTACTGTCGAAGTACCCGTATCAGAACAGTACGACCCAAACTATGATTACTCACATTATGTATCATTGAATCTTGACATCGAAATCGATTCTGTATATGAAAACATATTAACGGATTTAGGAGTACTATTCATGAATGCTTGCACAGAGAAAAAATATCAGAAAACCACTTAAGTAGTTTTTCTTATAGCAGCCCCTTCCAATACAACCAAACCCCAACACCCAGAACCACCCCAATCAATCCACCCATCAAAAGCGTTTTCTTACTCGCCGTAATCCCAAGCCCAAGGAGCGGGTAATCGGAAGGCTCCGACACGGGACCGAAATAAGATTCATCCACCAAGAAGGTATCGGAAGCCCCGCCGCCTTGGTTCAGCCCGGAGCCGTTGGTAATAACGTTCCCTGTTTCTTGGTTTACGATATCAATCAGCTTTCCACGGAGCCATAGCTCATTGGGAGCGGAGGAAAAAGCCCGGTTATCCCCGTTTACCTGTATCAGTACCTTGGGCAGCGTAATACCCCATTCGTTCACCGGAATACCGAATTGCAGCCGCACGGCTTCGAGGGCTTCCGGGGTATTGAGTTCGAGGTATTGCTTTTGGGCATAAGGCGCGTAATCCCGTAGGATATCCGGCAGCCCTTGGTCCAGGGTTTTACAAGCACCGCACCAATCGGCACCGATGAGGATTACGTTAATGCTGTTCGGTTGTAACATCGCTGTCCTTTTCCGGAGTCGGGGCGGGTTCCTCCGTTTCGGTCTTGAAACGGTGCTTGATGAATTCATGCAGGAACCGGGAGAGCAGGGTTACCGCTACCACGACCACCAATTTTAAAATATCGTCCCAAGACATATTAATCGCTGAAAATTCGCTGATTTGGAGTGAGATTCCCCCAAGGAGGAAAGAGGTATGATCCGCGTTCATGGCTTAGGCTTTCGTGTACTCGATAATGACGTGCCCGGTATATCCCGCCAAATCCCCGAAATGGGCAATCTGTACCGTATCCAAGGAAGGGATATATATTACTTGGGAAAAGCCCTTATCATCAAAATACTGGTTGAACTGCCCGAAGTGTAGCCCCGTATTCCTTACCACGGGAATGAGCTTTACCACCGTTTCCACGGCATTGATGCCTATCCCGGCGGGAGCCGCATGGGTGCCGGGTGTTAGCGGGAAGGGCGGAATCT
>JAHDDF010000778.1 GCA_020629475.1 Saprospiraceae bacterium | reverse complement strand
CGTACTGTTAAACGCCGTTTTTGTACCGATTTTTCCGGCTGTAGCGTGTCGGAAATCATGGAGCTTATCCAGGTAATTCCCGAGATCCTCCATTTCATCATAACCGGCCCCGTCGGCTATCCGGAAAAAATCCACTCTTCCAAAAGCCATTTCTAATTCTGAAGGGATTTTATCCTGATCCCAACGAAAATCCCCGGGCAGATTTATGGTTAGTGCCGCCGAGAGTTCAGGGATGTCATAGGTTTCCACATCCGTAAATTCACCGTCCAAATCCGCGTAAAAACAATCAGCACCTCTTGCACCGGTAAACTCCAAGTGATTGTCCGGTGCTTGAAGACCCATCCCTGAACGGGGTAGGGGAACATGACCTAAAATGAAAAGTACCTTGGGTTTGTCGTTGGAGGGGGCATTATCATAAATTGCCTTGATTTGATTTTTTACGGTAACGGCATTTTCCCCATCGGAAAACCCGACGTTCCCCTTGGTGGTAATGACTTCATTGACGTACCAACCATCACCGGTTAAATCCCTTTTTAGTCGCTCAATTTTTTCAGGCAGAGCCTGTGCCGCGTCATCGGCAATGGCAAGGATCATTTGTCCTCGATAATCGCTTTGGTCGTAGTATACGGCAGCTGATGTATATCCGATAGCGGTAGCCGTTGCGTTTTCTCTTTTTATTTGGTATTCCCAAACATCACCCATGCTGACGTTGTCATCTATCCAAGAGGCTGTACCCGGGTTTAGGTTGGATGCCACCTGTACCCAATCATCACCATTTCCGTAAAGTGGGCGTCGGTACACATCAAAGGATTGGGCATTATTTAAATCGGCATCTAAGAAATGAAGGGTTACTTCCGGGTTGCCGTTTACCTCTTGAACACTTGCGTCTACCAAGCAAACGTAATTTCCTTCGTCGGAAAAGTTGAAACCGGACGTGATTTGTGCTTGGATGTTCAAGGAGAAAATTAATAGGAGGGAAAGTAGAAGTGTGAGTTTTGGATTCATTTTGTTTTGTATTTGTAGTCGGTGGTTCAACCACCGACCATCTTTAAGGAGGTTCACTCGGAGGTTCAACCACCGACTATCTTTACAGTGGTTCAACCACCGACCATCTTTTCTTCGGTCATGAAATTCAAACAATGTTCTTAAAGTATAATTTAACATTACTCCACCTTTTTTCCATTTGTATTGATATAAAAACGGCC
>JAHDDF010000777.1 GCA_020629475.1 Saprospiraceae bacterium | reverse complement strand
TCCTACCGTAGCGTCCGCTTGAACAACGGCCCCGTCGATAAGGATATCGGTCATGTTGGCATCACCGTCACCATCGCTATCTACGGTTACTTGAATATCGAATGTTCCGGCACCACAATCCAAGTTCGCATCCGCAACGGTTGCGGTAGGAACATTGGTACAAGCGCAATCCTCGGTTTGAACACCGCCGTTGATGGAACATCCGCCATCACCGGCTACGGTTACGGTTACATTGGTTCCTGCAACAAAAGGTCCTACCATGTAAGTGCCTGTTCCTACACCATTTTGAGCGGCTGCGCCTCCGTCGTTGGTAATATCGACGGTAGCGCCGTCACCTGTTCCCGTTACGTCCACCTCAATGGAAAACTGACCGTTTCCGCAATCATCAATTATGTTGAAGTTTGCAGTAGGATCCGTACAAGGATAGGTTAGCGTTACGTTGGTAACGGAGAAATTCAGGTCATTTGGTGCACCCCACTGTCCTACGGCAACATAGTAAGTCGTATTCGCCAAAAGGGATGCGGACGCCACTGTTAAATCACCTGAACCGCTACCATTGGCATCATCCGCCACACAGCCGGATAAACTTGTCCCGGAACAACCCGTAAACAGCATCATCGCCGTCCAGGTATTTCCTGAATTAACGGTCATGCTGAAATTATCCGGTGCGGAAGCACCGGTGGTGAAGGTGAACAAGTACACGTCATCAGACGTAAAATAACTAGCGGAGGCTGCGCAAGTAGTCGCTGCCGTCACCCAGTCCTCGGGCAAAGAGTTTGTTCCGGGTGAAGTAATGGTTCCTGTGGTAAATCCATCGGAGATGGCAACACCTGAACCGCAGGCGAATTGGGCTTGCATTTCCTTTGGGGAAAAAAGCCCTACCGCTAGAATTGCCGCGGCTAAAAACCAACGGTAAACATGGTTAGATAAGTGAATATTCATGATTGTGCGTTTTTCATACCGTAGTCGGGGAGTGCCTACGGAGCGCCGAATTAATAAATGGTTCGCACGAAATTAATTCGAAGAAAAGCGCAAAAATGAACCAAAACAGCCTTGGGTTTATCTATTAAAAAACAACAAACCAAACTTAAAGTACTGAAATAAAATTACTTACGAATACATCAAGATTCCTTTTCAAAACGAAAAATAAAACATCCCTGAATTCAGGAAATGTCGGTCAACATCCAAGAACGACTTAAATTTAGG
>JAHDDF010000776.1 GCA_020629475.1 Saprospiraceae bacterium | reverse complement strand
TATCAACATCGGGGGTGACCTCGAGCAGGGTATTTACGATACTATCACAACCGAAGTAATTGGAATAAACATCTTGGTACATTCCGGGCTCCGACTGTAACGCCCCCCCTACCATCGCGGTTTCTCCTTCGCAGATCAATAGGGTATCGAATGCCGTGGAGCCAAGTACCTCCTTGATATCCAAGTTTATGGTACTATCGCAACCTAACCAATTGGTAAAGACATTTTCATAATATCCGGGCGCGAACCACTGCCCTTCCCAGAATAGGGAATCCCCTTCGCATATCTGGAATACCAATTCCTCCAAATAGTCGGGATATACGTTCAACTGGGTGAAACGTATACTATCACAGCCCGTCAATTGAGAGGTTAAGGTATCTATGAAGAAACCGGTTTCCGTTTGCCATTCACCGGCAAGGAAAATGGAATCTCCTAAGCATATCGCCACGGAACGGTTTTCCGAGGTAGGCGGCTCCCAAGTTACATGCGTCCTTACGATGGAATCACAGCCGTCCCAAGCAGGGAAGGTATCCCGATAAGTACCGATTTGGGTTTGCCAATCACCGCCAATGAAGATGGAATCGCCATAACAAATGGCTACATCCATTTCGCTGTCTTCCGTGTAATTGATCACCAATTCCGTAAGGACGGTTGAATCACAACCGTGTATCGTAGGCAAGACATCCGTGTAGATACCCGGCTGGTTTTGGAATTCCCCTTGAAGAAGAATGAATTCCCCTTCGCATATCTCGATGGTTACTTCCGTGGTATAAATATCATGTACGATAAGTGTAGTGGTAACCGTGGAATCACAGCCGTTCTCCGCCGGATAAACATCCACGTAATTTCCGGCTTGGGTCTGTTGTGCCCCTTGCAAGAAGTAAGACTCACCATCGCATATTTCCACCGTGTCTAGGGTGAAGTAGATCGGTTGTACCGACAACTCGGTTACCAAGGTGGAATCACAACCCGTCCAAGCGGCATAAACATCGAAGTAAGTCCCGGTTTCCGTTTGAGCCGCGCCTTGGGCAAAATGGCTTTCGCCCTCGCAAATTTCTACTTGTACGATGGTCTCGGGATTGGGATAGAAGATGGCTTCTTGTACCAACACTGAATCACAACCGGAAGCCGCAACCAATGTATCATTAAACACACCGCTTACGAATTGCCATTCACCCCCTAGGAACAAGGAATCCCCATCACAAG
>JAHDDF010000775.1 GCA_020629475.1 Saprospiraceae bacterium | reverse complement strand
TCTTCAAGGGCATCCTTAACCGCATTTTTGACATAAATCCTATCCCGTTTATTGGTTTGGAAAGTCTGCATTAATCCTGCCTTATCCAGCCCAAATTCCTTGAAAGCGGAGGCCTTATAAGACTTGGATTTTCGTTTTCCTTCGTCATCAACCTTGTAATAAACAAGCCCCTTCCCCGAAGGCTGCACCCTTGCCAACGAACCCGATTTTTGCAAGGCCTTGTTTAAAAATTCTACATTCTCCGGCTTACTATTTTTGAGCGCATTTCGGACTTCCGCAACAATATCCCGCTCCGCAATCTTCTTCTTATCCGAAATCCTAAGCCCGTACTTGATCTCCATTTGATCCGTGATCTTCTTGGATCTCAATCGCTCGAAATGATCCTTAATTTTCCGGCGGGTTTCTATATCCACGCGGGTGGTCAAGACATGTACGTGCGGATGTTCCCTATCATAATGGCGGTAGATAACCATCGGTTGTTTACCGTAACCTAACTTGTCCATATACTCCCTGGCAAGCCGCACCATGTGCTTATCATCCAACTTATCCTTATCCTCTTTCGGAAAATTAAGCGAAGCGTGGAAAACGGGTTCCTTCAACCGCGAACCGCTGATATAATGAAGCGTCTCCGAGATAGTCTTCGGGTCGGTATTCAGGAAACCACTTTGGTACAGTATCTTTGCCTGACCACTATCCACCTTTTTCTGATTATAATGGGCAGCTCCATAGAACGCTTTGCCGGATTGTATTTCTGCTATCATGTGAATTTTATTTTCTAACGAGCCTTATCGAGTATTTCATTAATATCCTGTAGCCGCTCCAGCAAAGCAACCAACATCTTCCGATCACTCCCGATAATACCAGACTCATCATAAGTATTCATCCGCTTGGCGATTTGATTAATATTTACCCCGATGGCATTGAGTTCTCCACGCAAATTTCCAATCTTAACATAGGCCTCAAACTTTTTTTGATGCGCCTCTGAAATTTTTTTCGAGAATAATTTGTGCCGTACAAACTCTGAAAAGGACGCTTGAAAGCTCCCCTTGAACTCTTCCCTCAAGTTCGAAAGCTCGCCCGGTGTGATCCGGACATTGGGCAAAAACAAGGTTCTTTTTTTCTTTTTTGAATTCATGAAATTCACGTTTTGTAATAGCGAACGCAGTGAGATTTCTTATCCAAATTATGAATTTGGCAAGGAGCGTT
>JAHDDF010000222.1 GCA_020629475.1 Saprospiraceae bacterium | reverse complement strand
GACGGTGCGCATGACATCGTAGTAGAAATCATGGACGTTGCAGGTAAGGTTATCACTCGTGAGACTACTTACGCTAGCAACTTCAACCAAGACTTCGACTTCTCCGCTCGCGCAAACGGCGTTTACTTCGCTCGTATCGGTGTTGACGGTAAGTTCGAGACTGAAAAAATCATCTTGAGCAAGTAATTCTTGCCTTCAAGAAATTTTGAAAGCCTCTTCCGAAAGGAAGGGGCTTTCTTTTTACCGGCAAATCAAAGGGGTTTATATCTTTGCGCCATGGCAGCGGACAAGATTCTAATTCTCGACTTCGGTTCCCAATATACCCAGCTTATCGCTAGGCGGATTAGGGAACAAAACGTGTACAGTGAAATCGTTCCTTTCAATAAGATTCCCGAGATTAACGAGGACATAAAAGGTATCATCCTTTCCGGTTCCCCATTCTCGGTTCTAGGGGAACAAACACTTAGGACAAACTTAAAAGACTTGGTGGGAAAACGTCCTGTCCTTGGAGTTTGTTATGGTGCACAATACATTGCTCATGAATTCGGCGGTACCGTTTCCCGTTCCAACAAACGGGAATACGGGAAGGCAAACCTGGCGGATTTGAGTAGTACTGATCCTCTACTTGGCGGGATGTCAAAAGGCTCCCAAGTTTGGATGTCTCACGGTGACACCATCACCGCCATTCCTGAAGGATTTGAACTTACGGCAGGAACGGACTCCATAAATGTTGCGGCTTTCCGAAGTTCCGATGGTACTTTTGAGCATCCGGTTCATTGTATTCAATTCCATCCTGAGGTAACGCATTCCTTAGAAGGAAAAACCCTTATTTCCAACTTCGTAAAGGACATTTGCGGTTGCAAAGGGGATTGGACACCGGAATCCTTCGTGGATCAAACCGTGGAGGAATTACGCAATAAATTAGGGGATGACAATGTTCTTATGGCATTGTCGGGTGGCGTTGATAGCACCGTAGCCGCAATGCTACTCCACAAGGCAATCGGGAAAAGACTCTTTTGCTTTTTTATTGACAACGGCCTATTACGGAAAAACGAATTCGAGGAAGTTCTGGAGTCTTACGAAGGAATGGGGCTCAACATCAAGGGCGTTGATTCCAAGCAAAGATTTTGGGATGAGCTTGCCGGAGTGAGTGATCCTGAGGGAAAAAGGAAGATAATCGGCAGGGTGTTTATCGAGGTATTCCAAGAGGAAGCCGCTAAATTCGAAAACATCAAATGGCTCGGTCAAGGAACCATTTATCCGGACGTGATTGAATCCGTTTCGGTTCACGGTCCTTCCGTTACCATCAAATCACATCATAATGTGGGCGGTTTGCCTGAAAAGCTCAACCTGAAAATAGTCGAACCTTTAAGGATGCTATTCAAGGACGAGGTAAGACGGGTAGGACGAGCGATGGATATCCCGGAGGCAATCGTGGGAAGGCACCCTTTCCCGGGTCCGGGTTTAGCCATCAGAATCCTAGGGGATATTACCCCTGAAAAGGTTTCTCTCCTGCAAGATGCCGATGCCATTTTCATCAATGGATTGAAAAAACACGGTTTGTACGATAAAGTCTGGCAAGCAGCCACTATCTTATTACCTATCCGCTCCGTAGGAGTGATGGGTGACGAAAGGACTTATGAAAGGACAGCCGTATTAAGAGCCGTAAATTCCGTTGACGGAATGACGGCGGAATGGAGTAAATTACCCCATGAATTCCTTGCGGAGATTTCAGGTGAAATTATTAATTCCGTGAGGGGAATAAATAGAGTGGTCTATGATATCAGCACAAAACCACCCGCTACGATTGAGTGGGAATAAATTAACGCTTTTCCTCCTTCTGGGATTAGGGCTTTTCGTGGCTTCCTGCGGAATCCTTAAGAAAGAGGAAATTTATGAGGAGGATCCTATCGTTAAGCCCACCGAGGAGGTTGGCGTTGACACGGTGGTATGGGAAAACAAACCCGATGACTACCCTCCGATTACTAAGCCTGACGGACCTAAACCTCCGGGTTGGAAAGACCCTAACGGAAATGATAATAACGGTGATCCCGGACTAACTCCTCCTGATCCGGTTGATCCGCCGGATACGAATCCACCATCCAGTTATCAAGGTTCTTATAATGTTGCCGTTCTAGCTCCTTTCTACACGAACAAGAGCCCTATCGGGGAGATTACGAGTAAAACCTCCCTTAGAACCCTTGAGTTTTACTCCGGGGTAAAGATGGCGGCAGAACGCCTTTCCAATGAAGGAATTAATATTAACCTATACGCCTACGATACTGAGGGAAGTTCGGGTCGTACCCAAAGCATTATGGGTGGTTATGAATTCCAAAACATGAATTTGGTGATTGGTCCCATGAGGACGGATCCATTAAAAACGGCAGCTTCTAAAGTTCGCGGAACAAAAACGAAATTGGTTTCCCCTTGGAATCCGAAAAGTGATATTAGCCCGAGTAATCCGAATTATATCCAGGTAAAACCGTCCTTGGAAACCCATTGCCGGGAAATCATGAGGAATGCCTTGGCAAACCACAGCCCTTCCAATATCGTATTGGCGTGTAGGGATAATGCATCGGAATTACAAGCATTACAGTATCTACAACAGGCTTACAAAGATATGAAAGGCAGTGGTGCGGCTCCTTTGAGAGAGCTAAAGGTACCACCTCAAGCAACTTTCAATATGATGGATACCAAGCACCTTATGAATTTAGGCGGCGAAACGGTATTTATCATCCCTTCTTGGGGTGATGAGAAATTCATTGCTTCCATCATGCGGAAAATCTACTTGGATAAGCAATCTTCCACGGTATACGTATACGGAATGCCACAATGGAAGAACTTTGACCGCGTAGGCTACGAATACTATGACAAGTTGAATCTAAAGATATCCGAAACCTTTTACGTTTCACCCGGAGATCCGCAAAGCCTATCCTTCAAGCAGGACTTTTACTACAAGTTCGGGGTAGTCCCTTCCGAGGACGGATATATGGGATATGATTTAATGATGTACTTCGGTAGAATGATGAAGGAAAAGGGAACGGAATTCCAAAAATCCCTTGCCTCCTCCCCTTCCGATGATTACATGCATACCAATTTTAGGTTCGCACCCGTCGGTGGAACGGAAATGTCTCCGATGAGGTACGAGAATAAGTTCGTAAACATCTTGAAATTCGTGGAATTCGATTTCAAACCGGGGAACTAGTTTCCTTTACGACATAAGCCGGAAAAAGGCATCATCGGAATTCGATGATGCCTTTTTCTTTTTGCCAAGAGGTTGGTAAATAATTATCTTCACTCCCCTAGAATCAGATTGCCATGAAGACTTTTACCACGATATTTTTTGCACTGCTATTTCTATCCTTGAATGCCCAAGTTTTACCCAAATGGCTGACGGATGAGGAGCGGAGAAATATGGAGGAATACTACTCCAATTTAGGCGAACGGGAGTTTTCGGAATTCACCGCTCCTCCCTCCTCTCCTCCAAGGACAATGGCGGAATGGGAAGAGATCCAAGCCTTGGTTATTACATGGACTTCATATCCCGCTACCCTGGCGGAAATCGTAAAATATGCCAAGGAGGAAACGGAAGTCATCATTATCTGCTCTAGCCCCACAAGTGTTACCAACTACTTGGCAAACCAAGGCATTGATACGGAAAACGTAACCTTCATCGTAGAGGATTTTGATTCCGTTTGGATGCGGGATTACGGTGCCAATTCCGTTTATGCGGGAGACGTGGATTCCCTGATGCTCGTGGAATGGATTTATAATCGCCCAAGACCGGATGATGATGTTATCCCTACCGCAGTTGCACAGGAATTGGACTTGCCCCTCTACTCTACTACTGCGGCACCTACGGACTTGGTCCATACCGGAGGGAATTTCACTGCGGATGGATTAGGTACCGGATTTTCATCCGAATTAATACTGGAGGAAAACGAACCCGGCAATCCCTACGGCGTAACCACGAAGTCGGAAGCGCAAATCGACCAAATCATGTATGATTTCATGGGAATTGAACGGTATATAAAGATGCCGACGCTTCCTTACGACGGAATCCACCATATCGATATGCATATGCGCCTGATTGATGAGGAAACCATTCTTGTAGGAGAATACCCGGAAGGCGTTGCGGATGGACCGCAGATTGAAGCAAACATCCAATACATCCAAGCAAATTTCATGTCCGCGTTTGGTACGCCTTATAAAATCGTAAGGATTCAAATGCCGCCGGACGGAGGAAATTACCCCGATGTTTGGTGGGCGGATTATAGGACTTATACCAATTCCGTCTTCGTAAATAAAACGGTATTGGTTCCGGTATATGAACCGCAATATGATGAACCCGCACTTGAAATTTACAGGGAAGCACTGCCCGGCTATAATGTGGTAGGGATTGATTGTAACAATATCATTCAAGCATCAGGGGCATTGCATTGTATTACGAGAGCCGTCGGGGTAAATGATCCGCTTTGGATTGTTCACGATCCGCTTGAGGACGTAATTGAAAATACGGGCGATTACACGGTAAACGCGGATATAAAGCACAGGGACGGCATTGCAAACGCTACACTATTCTACACCACGGATTTAGGAGTCGGATATCAAAGTATGCCAATGGCTTTGACAAATGCCGCAACGGATACCTGGAGTGCGGACATCCCCAATCAATTGGAGGGAAGTACCATTTTCTACTACATTAACGGTGTTGCCAATAACGGAAAAACCATTAACCGTCCCATGCCCGCCCCGGAAGGATATTGGGATTTTAAAATCCTTGATAATGCGACTAGCATTTCGAATCCCGGCAATGCACCGGACATTGAGTTAATGGAAATTTTCCCGAATCCGGCAGGTGCTATTACCTGCATTCCCATTCAATCCTCCCAATGGATAAAGAACGCCGAGCTAAGCCTTATTGACGTCCACGGAAGAAGGGTTAAATCCATACACTCCGGGGAAATCAAGCAAGGGGATAATAAATTCTTTATCTTCGCCAACGAATTCCCGGCAGGGGCTTATTTCGTACGATTACAACACAATGCAGGAAGTACCACCCGAAGACTCATCATCAAATAAGGAGGAAGAGCAAATAGTAAAAAAAACCGTAACCTTTGAAGAATTGGAATTCAATGATCCTCTACTCGAGGCATTGGATGTCATGGGCTTCAAGGAGGCTACGCCCGTTCAGGCCGCAGCCATCCCTCCCATTTTCCAAGGAAAGGATATTATGGCGATTGCCCAAACCGGAACCGGTAAAACTGCGGCATTCCTTCTTCCCGTCTTAGACTTGATCATGTACGATGAGGAATCCGAAGGAAAAACAACTTGCCTTATCCTTACCCCTACTCGTGAGCTTGCCCTTCAAATCGATAAGCAAGCGGAAGCATTGGGCTATTATACGGGTGTAGGCTCCGTTCCCATTTACGGCGGAGGTGAAGGAAGTGGTTGGGATCAACAGAAAAAAGCACTTACCAAAGGTGCGGATATCGTAGTAGCTACGCCGGGAAGGTTGATTTCCCACCTCAATATGGGTTACGTTAAATTCGGGGATATCAAATACCTGATTTTAGATGAGGCGGACCGTATGATGGACATGGGTTTCATCGGGGATATCAAGAAAATCGACAAGCACCTACCGAAGGAAAAACAGGTATTGATGTTTTCGGCAACTATGCCGCCTAATATCAGGAAGCTCTCCAAGGATCTTTTGAGAAATCCGGTCAACGTAAATATCGCGATTTCCAAGCCCGCCAAAAACGTGATGCAGATAGCCTATTCCGTGTATGAGGCACAGAAAAACAGGCTTATCGTTGACCTTTTAAAAGGCAAGAAAAACTACAAGCGGATTATCGTCTTTTCTTCCACGAAAAAGGCGGTTTCGGGAATCGTTACGGCATTAAAGACCAAAGGGCTTCAAGCGGAAGGAATTTCCTCCGATTTGGAACAGAAGAAAAGGGAGCAAGTCCTTCGGGATTTCGTGAACGACAAGGTGCAAATCATCGTTGCTACCGATGTTCTCTCCAGGGGTATCGACATCAAGGATATCAGCTTGGTTATCAATTATGACGTACCACCTGATCCGGAAGATTATATCCATAGAATCGGAAGAACGGCAAGGGCTAAGGCATCCGGAATCGCCATTACCTTCATTTCCGAAAAGGATCAATTCCGCTTTGGCAGAATCGAGAAATTACTTGGGGAGGAAATAATGAAAACACCACTACCCAAGGAACTCGGGGAAGGTCCCGTTTACAATCCTCCTAAGAAAAAACCTAAGTTTGGAGGCAGGGGCAAAGGAAAGGGCGGCTTCAAGGGAAAAAAAGGTGGAAAAGGAAAATCCGGTAATAGAAGCAATAGATCTTATAAGGGAAAATCTACCGGAAATAAGAAATAACCCTTCCTCCTCTTTTCAAGGAAAATCACCTCGGAGTCGTCTAAAGTGGATAAAAAAGATTCAGGGTTGGATTAATTAAGCCACACTCTTCTTTTTCCCTTCCTTAAAGGCTACAACCTCCTCGTATTCCGCTTCGAACTCAAGAATAGCCTCAGACTTTTCCCGCTCGGTCCAAGCTAAGGATTCCGCCATCTTTTCCGCGAGGAAAGGATAAAGCTCCGCTAAACTAGGACGCTCGAAATACAATCTCCCGGTCCTACGGATGAGATAATCGCAAAGGTTATGGCACATTTCGTGGTGGATTCCGTACCATAATTCCGCCATGTGGATTCGCCTTAACGGATCCGTGATTACCGGGTACAAGGCAAATGCCTTTTCCAAAATCAAATCGGTTTGGGTACCGTATTTATAGACAAGGTCGACAACCTGCCTTTCGGACAGCATAATTTGTTTTGCCTCCCCTATCCTGGCAATCATGAATTTCTCCAGTTCCTGCTTGGATTCGAAGGCACCACCACCTAGTTTAATGCCTTCCGTTCGGCAAGCGGAAATTCCATTGTAGGCATCCGCGTCCGTAGTCCGAAGTCTTTTCACTACCTCGTCAGTAACACGCTCCGCCATTTTCCGGTAACCCGTAAGTTTACCGCCGGAAATGGAAATAAGCCCTTTCTTACCGAAAAATATCTCATCCTTGCGGGATAGCTCGGAGGGGTCTTTTCCGTCCTCATGAATCAATGGGCGCAAGCCGGACCAGGTGGATTCAATATCTTCCAAGGTCAGATTAGCAGAAGGGAACATATGATTTGCCGCCGCTAAAACGTATTCCGCGTCCTCCAAGGAACAGGTGGGACGATCGATTTTCCCCTTGTAATTCGTATCGGTGGTTCCGATGTAAGTAGTATTTCCTCTAGGAATGGCAAAAACCATCCTATTATCGGCTTCCACATCAAAGTAAACGGATTGCTTCAGGTTCAACCTATGGCGAGGGAGCACCAAATGGATTCCTTTGGT
>JAHDDF010000221.1 GCA_020629475.1 Saprospiraceae bacterium | reverse complement strand
CAAGGCTGAATTGACGGTAAATTTACAAATAATTAATATTCGGGGAAGAAATAGTCAGACCGACAGTTCCACGCCTTGAAAAAAAGGATGAGTTGAATCATCTTCTATTTAAGGTAACACGACTGTCGGTCTGACTAAAACCCCGAAAAAACCGCAGGTTTACTTCGCTTCTTCCTCAACCTCCTTCGCTGCCTTTTCCTTGGCTTTTTGCTCACGGAAAATCAGGACGTCCTCGATTTCATCGACGATGATGTGATCACCGGGGCCGAATTTCCCGGAAAGGAGGTGCTTGGATAATTCGTTGATAACTTCTTTTTGAAGAACGCGCTTCATGGGTCTTGCACCGAATTGCGGGTCATAGCCCAATTCACCCAGCCAATCCTTGGCGGCATCGGTAAGTTCGATGGTCATTTCCTGCTTGGCGAGCATCTTGTCCACCTTCTTCATCAATAGAAGAAGAATTTGCTTGATCTCGTCCTTGGTTAAAGGCTGGAACATGATTTTCTCATCGATACGGTTGAGGAATTCCGGACGCAATTCATCTTTCAATGCCTCGAATACCTCGTTTTCCGTTTCCTCAATGATTTCCTCCTTCTTATCCGGCATTTCATCAATGTCCTCGAAGTTATCGAGGATGATGTGCGCGCCCATATTGGAGGTCATGATAATAATGGTATTCTTGAAATCCGCTACGCGGCCCTTGTTGTCAGTAAGGCGTCCGTCGTCCAAAACTTGGAGAAGGATGTTAAAGGTATCCTTGTGCGCTTTCTCGATTTCGTCAAGCAAAACGATGGAATAAGGCTTACGTCGAACGGCTTCCGTTAATTGTCCACCTTCATCATAACCCACGTATCCCGGAGGGGCACCTACCAAGCGGCTCACGGAGTGGCGCTCTTGGTACTCACTCATATCGATACGGGTAATGGCGTTTTCGTCGTTGAACAAAACTTCAGCTAAGGCTTTTGCCAGCTCGGTTTTACCTACACCCGTAGGTCCTAGGAAAATAAAGGAACCGATGGGACGGTTGCCGTCCTGCAATCCCGCCCGGCTACGGCGCACCGCGTCCGAGATGGCTTGCACCGCGGCATGCTGCCCGATAAGGCGCTTCCCGATTTCCCCTTCAAGTTTAAGGAGTTTCTCTTTCTCGGATTGTAGCATTTTCGCTACGGGAATACCCGTCCAACGGGCTACCACCTCGGCAATATCATTGGAGGTTACCTGTTCATTGGTGAAACGGGTCTCATCCGGGAGGTTGTGCAATTCATCCTCTGCTTTCTTAAGGATTTCTTCTTGCTCCTTGATTTTACCGTAGCGCAATTCCGCTACTTTTTCAAAATCGGATTCCCTTTCCGCGATATCCGCCTCGCTTTCGAATTGCTCGATTTTCTCCTTGGCGGATTGCATGCGCTCCACGATTTCCTTCTCGTTTTGCCACCTCGCCGTAAGGTTGTCCAAATCGCCTTGAAGATTGGCGATTTGCTCATTCAAGGATTTGAGCTTCTTCTTCTGTGAAGGCTCGCGCTTGATGAATTCCTTCTCGATTTCGAATTGACGAATCTTCCTTGAAAGTTCATCGATTTCATCCGGGACGGAATCCAACTCCAAGCGGAGTTTGGCGGCAGCCTCATCAATGAGGTCAATCGCCTTATCCGGTAAATGACGGTCAGAGATGTATCTGTTGGATAATTCAGCGGCAGCTACAAGTGCCTCGTCCAGTAGCTCAATCTTGTGGTATACCTCATATTTTTCCTGCAATCCCCGAAGGATGGAAATGGTATCCTCAACACTAGGTTCGCTGATCATCACCGTTTGGAAACGACGAACCAAAGCCTTGTCTTTCTCGAAATATTTCTGGTATTCATCCAGGGTGGTAGCACCAATGGTACGTAATTCACCCCTAGCAAGAGCGGGTTTCAAAATATTAGCGGCATCCATAGCGCCACCACCGCCACCGGCACCGATTAGCGTATGGATTTCATCAATAAAGAGGATAATTTCCCCGTTGGAAGCGGTTACCTCCTTGATAACGCCCTTTAAACGCTCCTCGAATTCCCCCTTGTACTTTGCCCCGGCAATCAATGCCGCCATATCCAAGGTGAAGATTTGCTTGGATTTTAGGTTTTCGGGAACGTCTTGATTAACGATACGGTGCGCGATACCTTCCACGATAGCGGTTTTACCCACACCTGCTTCACCGATAACCAAGGGGTTGTTCTTTTTCCTTCTGGAAAGGATGTGCAGGATACGGCGGATTTCCTCGTCCCTTCCGATGATTGGGTCAAGTTTTCCTTGTCCCGCCCTTTCCGTAAGGTTTACGGCAAACTTTTTCAGGGCACCGTATTGATTTTCCGCGTTTTGGTCGGTAACCCTACGTCCCTTGCGCAACTCCTTAATGGCAGCGGAAAGTTTTTTTGTGGTAACACCTACACCCTTCAGTGCTTGTGCCGCTTCACTTTTCCCGGCAAGGACGCCAAGAAGGATCAATTCCAAGGAAATGAAATCATCTTTCCATTCCTTAAGAAACGTTTTTGCCTTACTCATTGCCTTGTTGGCATCATCGGTAAGGAACTGCTTATCCGTACCGGAGACTTTAGGGACATTGGAAATGATGGCATCCATTTCCCGATGTACTTCGGCAGGTTCCGTTTCACATTTTTTGAAAAGGAATTCCGCGACGTGCTCGTCGGTTTCTAAAATTCCTTTTACGATATGGGCGGTACTAACGCTTTGTTGGTTTAATTCCTTGGCAATTCCTTGCCCGTTCCGGATGGCTTCCTGCGCTTTTACCGTAAAATTATCCAGTGTCATGTTTCGATGATCTAAATGAGGTTTGAAAGATATGCTTTTCGGCACATATAAACCCTTTATTCAAATCCCTTACCGGTCAAAAAATCCAAGGAGAAAACTGATCTTTTGTCATCAAAAAATGAAAATGGAAGACAGATTGGCGTAATCTGATAAAATTTGACATTCGAGACCATAAAATCAATTTTACCGATTGTTCCGTTTCCTATACCTTGCAATCCTTTGTGAATGAAGATGAATTGTTGGACAGGTTCCTGTTAGCATGTTCAAGAAAGGGTTAAAAGTATCTTTAAGCGACATTGAGATATCATTTTAATCCTAATTTTGCGAGAATAAAAATTGAATCGAATGAGAAAGAATGCATTTTTTACACTCATTACATTGTTGTTCTTTTTTGCCCAAGCACCTTTGTTCGGGCAATGTGATGTCGAAGTACAAATCGATATCGATAACTCCGGCTTGGAGAACTGGGTAGATGAAGGGAACTACGAGGACCCTGCCGGTGATTTCTGGGATACGGCAAACCGTACCGTGGATTTATTGCCCTTGTTTTTGGATCCCAACGTAACCAAGTCCTCCGATGCGCATACCGGGAATTTTTCCGCTAAATTGACCACAACGATCTGGTTTACGCAAATTGCTTCCGCAACCTTGTTTACCGGAAGGTTTACGCCGAATACGAGCAACCCGGAAGCTTCCGTTGACTTTGGGCAAGCGTTTACCGAGCGTCCGGATAATTTCCGTTTTTGGTACAAGTATCAACCATTTAACGGTGATTCAGCGGAGGTATACACTTACGTGACAAAGTGGAACGGGACTTCCCGTGATACGGTTGGGCGTGCTTATACCAAGATTTATGATCCCGTGTTCGAATGGACGGAAATGGATATTCCTTTCGTTTACGCGTCCGAGGAAATGCCGGATTCCGTTTCTATCGTTTTTGCTTCCAGTGCGGGTGGAAACGTATTCCAAGGGCAGGAAGGAAATACCCTTTATGTGGATGATGTAGAGCTATATAATTGTGCTACAGGAATCAGTACCGCCTTTATGAGTGAGAACCGGATTTCCGCTTTCCCGAATCCCGTCGAGAACGGTGAAATCAACTTTAGTTTGGAAACACCGGTGAACGAGGGAATCCTCCGGGTTTTCGGAAATGACGGAAAAGAGGTATCTTCATACAGCTTTAACGGAGATCGATGTAGTATAAATGTCCATGATTGGCCACGAGGAATGTATCGATTTATGGTTCTTGACGGTCAATCATCAGCGGCGCTCGGCAGCGGTTCTTTTGTTATAAGCGACAAGTAAAAACCTAATCCCTTTGTTTCCGTAAACCAATCCGGAAATAACGGATTTACTATAAAACGCCCTAGGAGAATCAAGTATCTCCCTAGGGCGTTTTTATCTAAAAACCAAGCCATGAGACAGTTTTTTATACTTCTTGTTTCTTCTCTTTTTTGCCTTACGGCGATTCAAGCCCAGGATGAAAAACCCTTGTATTTCGGTACTTCAATCGGTGCGGCAATCGGTACTCCGATTGGTCCCGCTGAGGAAGGTGCTACCGGTGCACCGGGAGTCGGATTGCACGCAGGAATACTTACCCGTTACTATTTTAACGATAAGATCGGTCTTCAAATCGGATTGAACTATAGTTCAAAAAAGGCGAAGTATGATAGCCCGGCAAATGATAGGTTTTATACCTACATCATCGAGCAAGTAATTTCACCGGACGAAACCATTGAGTTGGTGGTGGATACTTACTTCAACGGACAAGTGGAAGGTGAATTTTCCAATCAGTACTTGGGGGCTCCTATTGATGTTTATTATAGACTCAATGACAAATGGACGGTCCTAGGAGGTGTTTACTTCGCTTATCTTCTACGAGGCAAGCATGATGTGTACGCTACGGGTATTGTAGGGGATAACTTCTTGGATGTCGACAATGAGTATTCCGATGAGTCTTTTGGCTTAAGGGATCAAGATTATGGCTTCAATGCGGGTATTAATTTCCGTGCTTTTAATCAAATAGAAGCGGAACTGAGAATTACGACGGGATTGACATCCATTTTCCGTGATGATTACCCGGGAACCACGGATACCATCAGGAACGTGTACTTGGAACTGAAGGCAAATTACTTGTTTACGCTTTAGGGAATTTTATCCAAAAAGCCCCGGCTGGTTTGCGGGTTTAGTAGCCGGTGTTTCACCCGGAGCGGGGATTTCCGAGAAATCCTCAGGCATTAATCTTTTTACCACTCTTAAACGGTGGGTGTATTTTTGGGTTTCCTCGTTGAAAATCCCGTAGTGGTCCAGATTATCCATGCGTACCCTACCGTGCGCATGGATAATTTTGTTTTCAGGGAATACGATTCCGACGTGGGCCACCCGTCCTGCGCGATTCTCGAAAAAGGCGAGATCCCCGGCACGTGATTGCTCCACAAAATCCACGATTTCCCCTTGGGTAACCTGTTGGGAGGCATCCCTCAAAAGCTTTACGCCAATCATTTTGAAAACGGATTGGGTAAAACCGGAACAATCAATCCCGAAAGGGGAGCGTCCACCCCATAAATATGGAGCGTTAAGGTACTTCCGTGCTATTTTCATCATTAATGCGGCGGATGGTTTATGCTCCGAGGGAGTAACCACCTGCCCGCTATACGTGAATCGTTTTTCCCCTAGGGAAAATCCCATGCCGTCATATGCCGGTAAACGGGAACCCATCAGTACCGGGACGAAATGATCCTCCGCCATTACCGCTTGGGTAAGCTCCAAGGTATATACGTTGGAGGTCGGTTTTTCTTCAATGGGGAGCAGGAGTTTATGATCCGTCCAGCCTTGGTAATCGTCCCAAGAGCAGCGGATTTTACGCCAGGTACCTTTTTTCTCAAGTACCTTTACTGTTTCCCCGAAAAGGATTTGGGTTACCATTTCACTTTTGTCCGACGCTGAACGACGAACAGGTGCAACGCTGACCCTACATACGTGGAGTTCCATAATTATTCCCGAAAATGGCTAGTAGATGCGTAAAAATAGCGATAGAACACTTAATTATGCCACCCGGGAAACATATTATTCCCTTTCAAAGCGTTTTAATTCGCAAAACAGTGCCTTCCGGTTTTATTTTTGCTAAAATAACCCCGATACATATTACAAAAACGAACCATTCGTAATGAGGTCCATTTCCTTAGTTGCTTTTTTTGTTTGCCTTTTTTCCTTTGGTGCATTCGCCCAGGATAAGGTCTTTTCACAATTTTACGCAACGCCCCTTACCGTAAATCCCGCATTAACGGGTGCCTTTGACGGAAAGTACCGCTTCGGTGCCATTTACCGTGATCAATGGCGTGGCGCCTTGGATAATCCTATTGTTACGTTTTCCGCCTCCATGGATTTGCGTTTCGACATCGGTCAAAAACGTGCGTTCCGCGATGCTATAGCCGGAGGCTTGGTATTTTTCACGGATAGGGTTGCCGGCTTGGATTTCAATACCAACCAGTTCGCGCTTTCCTTTGCGTATCACAAGGCATTGGACAGAAGAAGTACCCAATATCTCTCCGGAGGTTTAAAGATGGGTTTTTCACAAAGGAACGTAAACTATGGCCCCATTTATTTTCAGGACCAGTTTAACGGGATTGATGATTTCAATTTACCGACCGGGGAAAACCTACCGACCAATAATTTTGCCTTCGCGGATTTATCTACCGGTATTTTCTATACGGTTACGCCAAATAGAAAGCAGAGTTTTTATGCGGGAATCGGTATCCATCACTTTAACCAACCCAATCTTTCTTTCTATGAGGAGGAAGGAATCAGTGTTCCCCTGTTCGTGAAGTTTAATGCGCACTTTGGTGCTAGGCTTCCCTTGAACGAAAATATCTCCTTGCTTCCTCGTTTGATGGCTTCCGTTCAAGGGCCACATATCGCGATTGATGCCGGTAGTAATTTGCGCATTGCCTTGAATGATTATTCAAGTATGGCACTTCACCTTGGTACTTGGGTGCGTCCCGTTCGCTTCAATGACTCTTTTGGGGTGGATGCGGTAATCGTGCTTGTGGGATTGGAATACGAGAACGTGATGTTCGGTTTGAGTTATGATTCCAATGTCAATAGTATCGCCAATTACGGCAGGATGCACGGTGCTTTTGAAATCTCCATCGCTTATTTAGGGGAGTACGAGAACGAGACGATTATTTGTCCTACGTTTTAGGGGAAGGAAGATGTCATCTATGAACCATTAACAGGATTGCTTGCTATTTCGAAAGACATATGGAAAATTTACTAGGGAAAACAATTTTAGATCCCTTAGTACTTAAATTCATTGGTAAAAATCAAGGAGAGGTACAGCGGTTGGTAAGAAAGGAAAAGGAACCTTCTCTTATTTCATTTCAAAAACCTCAGATAGGTCTATTATTTTATTTTGACAGGAAAAATCCCACTTATGTTTTATCTATGCTCCAATTTGAAAGGAATGACATCAATCAAGTCTTAAAATTACCTTTAGGTTTATCATTTTTAGATGATCGAAGCAGTATAGTAGAAAAATTGGGCATCCCTTTTATTAAGAATAGTGGTTCATCAGAATTATTTCTACTGGATAATGTCAGAGTTGATATTGAA
>JAHDDF010000220.1 GCA_020629475.1 Saprospiraceae bacterium | reverse complement strand
GAATATGATTTGTTTGAATTGGGTTTGGGGCCGGGTGAGGTGAAACGGTTATAGCCCCATAAAATCCTCCCTCAATATCCGCTCCGTCTTTACAAGGAATTCATAAGCATTGCCCCTATCAAAAACCATCGGCGGTTTAATCTTTATAACGTTATGATCCTTCCCGTCCGTACCGGTAAGGATGCCCATTTCCTTCATTCTATTGGAATAGTAGGATGCTTGTGCCGCAAGGGGTCGTAAATCCGCATCACAGAATTCAAAACCCAGGAATAAACCTTTTCCACGGATATCCGCGATTATGGGGAAGGTCTTGCTCAGTGAATGCAAGCCTTCTTTCAGGTAATTCCCCACTTTCAAGGCATTTTCTTGTAAACCTTCCTCTTTGACCGTCCGGAGGACAGCGGTACCGATGGCACAGGATACGGGATTACCCCCAAAGGTGTTGAAATATTCCATACCATTGGCGAAAGCCTCCGCTACTTCACGGGTACAAACCACGGCACCCAACGGATGCCCGTTTCCGATAGGCTTCCCGATGGTTACGATATCCGGAATTACACCGTGCATTTGAAAGCCCCAGAAAGCCTCCCCGACGCGCCCGACGCCAACTTGTACCTCATCAATGATATTCAGTCCACCGGATTCCTTGGTATAGCGGAATGCATCCCGTAGAAATCCTTCCGGTAAATCGATTTGCCCGCCACAACTCAAAATGCTTTCACAGAGGAAGGCGGCAGGTTTTCTTCCTTTTTCAGACAAGTCGACAATGTATTGCTTGACATAATTGGCGTAAACGGGTCCTTGATTCTTGCCCCTGTGGATGCCCCGGAAAGTATCAGGCAAAGGAACAATGTGGGTGTGTTCGGGTGCACCTGAACCCCCTTTGCCGTCGAATTTGTAGGAACTGACATCAATACAAGCACCCGTATTACCATGATACCCGATTTCCATCGCAATAATGTCCTTTTGACCGGTGTAGGTCTTAGCCATCCTCAGGGCAAGTTCATTGGCTTCGCTCCCTGAGTTGACGAAATGCGCCACGCATAACTCATTCGGGAAAGTGGATAATAATTCCTCCGCGAATACAGTGATGTTTTTATGTAAATAGCGGGTATTTGTATTCAATAAGGCAATCTGCTCTCGCGCCGCTTTTACGGTCGCCGGATGCTCATGCCCTATATGCGCGACATTATTATTGGTGTCTAAATATTTACGCCCGTTTATATCCATTAAATGTACCCCAATTCCCCGGACGATATGAAGCGGGTTTTGATACGATAAACTCAAACTCTTTCCGAGCTTCTTTTTCCTTTTGGCAAGAATGGAAGCCGCGTTTTCTTCTTGATTGGTATTCAAATTAGATTCCTTGAAAAATAAATTAGGATCAGGGCAAATGCTTGACCAAATTTCTTTTTCATCCGGGAATGCTACGCCAGGGAAATTCTCCTTGTTTCCGAGCATGTCCAAAGTCAATTGAAAATGCAAGTGAGGTGTCCAATTCCCGTTTTCCGGGTAAGCACCTAAATAGGCAATCAATTGTCCCTTTTTTACTTTGTCCCCTTCTTGGAATAAGTCAAGTGTACTGTGGGATAAGTGACCGTAAATGGAATAAAATATTAAGTCCTTTTGCGGCTCATGTTTTAATATTAGGACTACGCCATAATCTTTTTCGTAAGGGATTTTTTTGAGAAGATGAACCGTTCCGTCCCACAAGGAATGAACGGGTGTTCCCGCCGGTAACCAAAAATCAACACCCAAGTGAACCGTACGATATTCCGGACCATTGTTTCCCTCTTTTTTAAAGGCATCCGTGGTATAAAATGGACGTGTTTCCAAGTAACCGCCCGAAACGATGCTTCCCGGATTTTCCTTTTGTAATTGATTTAATTTAAATGAAGTAAAATCATCATTTTCAAAATCATATGCATGGCCCAACCAAGTAGATGAAACGGACATGTCTACCGATGTAATGCCTTTTTCTCCATGTCCCGGGAATAAATCGAAAAGAGCAGCTTTCTCTTGGGAAGCCCAGTGTTTAAAGGCTTTCTCCTTGGGGTGAGGAGCAAATCCTGCCGCTTGTCTGAAATGACTTATTGCAAGATTTTCCGGAATGTCGTACCATTTTTTTATGGAATTTAAAATGGGTTCTCGACTTACTTGTAAATATTCATTCTCAGGTTCCTTAATGGCGTTTTTACCGGAAACGGTAAGGCTAATTAACCACCTTGCCGCCACCAAACTGTAGAGGATTTCTATTTCCTTTTCTTCTAACGGAAATTCTGAAACATATCCTGAGATGACTTGGCGTGCCGCTTGTAAAGGATCATTTTTTCCTAGGACGGCATAAGCCAAAACCACGGCTAATTCATTGATGGTCGGGGTGTAAATCGCATCGCCAAAATCAATGATGGCATTTACTTTATGGGTGGGGTTTTGAGGTTCAACTAAAATATTATTATCATTAATGTCATTGTGGATGACACTTCTTCTTAAACAAGAATAAATTTCATTTTTAGATTGGAATAAATCCAAGAAATATTCAACGAATTTCCTCTCATATGAATTAAAAATGGCTAGGTCATTCTTAACCCAGTCCAAGGAGGAAATATCCCAAGTAAAATATCTTTTAGAATAGGGGTGTTCAAAACCGTTTAAGGCATGGGTAAGCTTGCCTGATTTTTTACCTAAATCGTATAGTAAGGAATCCGAAACAGGATTTACGGAAGACCATAATTTTCCGGGAACCCAATGTAAAAGGCGTAAGATTCTAGCTCTCCCGTTTTTATCGATATAAGTATCGAATCCGTTCTTTTTATGATTGATTTCCTTCGGCGGGAAATCAAGGGTGCCGCCTTGGTTGATGTGTTGTAATAATGCTTGTTGAAATCGTATAAATAACTCGTCGGAATCCGGGCGTAAGACCTTTAAAAGATAAGAATCCCCTTCCGTTTTTATCCTGAAGTTAAAATCGAATTCGCCATTCTGTGCCTTAGCTTTTCCGGTAATCCCGAAATGCTCCAGCATGATGTTTTCCGCCTCTTTTTCCGTAATCAGTAGATCCGAATATGTCTCCTTCGCCATTGCCCTAATTGTTTCGTAGCGAAATTAGCCAAAGGGAATCTACTTTATCAAAGAATTAATCCAGAAAAATAAGATAAGGTAAATCCAAAGGACATCCAGGAAGTGCCAATAGATGGTGAGGAGTTGGAGCCTGAGCTTTTTTTCAGGATCACTGAAATATATAAGTACACTTACCGGATCTATCATCTTCTTTTTTGAAATGCGGTAAAATAGAATCAAGAAGGGTAAGCCGCCAAGGACGTGCAAGAAATGCAGGAAGGTTAAAACTTGCAGATAGGAGCGTGCCGTATCATTTGCCATAAAGAGTTGGCGGTTGGTTTCCATGAGTTGGTAAAAACCCACCGCTTGCAATCCCATGAATAAAAGGGTTAGGCATATGGTAATCAGTAAATTCCTTTGGTATCTTTTCGTATCATCATCCAAATAAGCCTTATTGGCATCGCGGATGAGTAATCCTGTTCCAAGTAGAATAAGCGTATTTACGATAAAGATGATAGGAATATGGATGGGAGCGATACCCTGTTCCAGCCGGGTATATAAATAAGCCGCGGTCAGCCCCACGAAAATCATCGTCAAACCCGCAAGCAGCAGATATATAAGAATTTTAGTAGGGTGGAATAAGGGAGCATCATATTCCTCGTACTCGTATTCCTCATCCTTTTCCCATTCCTTACTCTTTTCAAGGCTCATTGTGTGACTTTTAGACATTATTTCCATCCTAACAAAGGATAGCGGAACTTGTTCCCGGGAGACCAAAGGGTTTCAAATTTAATCCAAAGCGTTAAGAAAAGTATAAGTGCGGAAACAAGCCATGTTTCCCTTTTTGCTAAAAAAGACTTTTCTTTGTGCGCTAAAGCGTTGATAAGCTGTTTGTTACTAAGGTCAGGTTTTGTGTTTTTCAAGCTTAAAATGAAAGAACTTGAAAAATTAACCTAAACCTTTTTGAGGAAAGCCACGTTCTTAGATTGGTTTTAACGAATTGAAGTCTAAATGATGAAAGAAAAAAATATCATGATGGATCGAACAGAGTTGACCGATAAGATTCTGATGGAGGAGTTGGGGGATGCCCATGTGGGCACCGGAAAAGACACACCTATTCGTCCGGATGCTTTCGATATGTCGGACGATGAGAAAGTTGAGAAGATAGAAGCCCATTTTAGGGAAATCATGAATATCCTAGGTTTGGATTTACGTGATGATAGCCTGAAGGGAACACCTTATCGGGTAGCAAAAATGTACGTAAAGGAAATTTTTGCCGGTTTGAATCCCGCGAACATGCCAAGGGTGGCAATGTTCGAGAATAAATATGACTACAACCAGATGTTGGTGGAGAAGGATATCAATGTGATGTCCACCTGTGAGCATCATTTCCTTCCCATATACGGAAAGGCGCATGTAGCTTATATTTCGAACGGTAACGTAATTGGATTATCGAAAATTAACAGAATTGTTGAGTATTTCTGTAAACGTCCGCAGGTCCAAGAACGTTTAACTATACAAATAGCCGATGCTATCAAGGAAGCCGTTGGTTCTGATGACGTAGCGGTTTACATAGACGCCCAACACATGTGCGTTCAATCCAGAGGGGTTGAGGATTTGGGCAGTAGCACCGTAACGGTTGAGTACTCCGGGAAATTCAAGGAGGACGAAAACCTGAGAAGAGAATTCTTGAACGCCGTAAATGGCGGTAGAGTATAAAGAAGTTGTAATATTTGGAGTTGATTTTAAGACTTCCCGGGTGCTTCACCCGGGGAGTCTTTTTTTGTCTTCAAATAAAATTTAAACATGCTCTAATTGAACCATTACTATCTGATTTTATTTCCTATAAAAATAAGGCAAGATGGAATCTTTAAAGGATAAACGTGTTTTAATAATCGGTGCAACGGGAGGAATCGGAAATGCGCTTGTTCCTTTATTAAAACGTTCAGGTGCGGTTGTTTTTCTAACGGGTAGGAACGTGGCTTCTTTGGATGAAATAGCCAGGGAAAACAATATTGATTCAAGGAATTTATCCACTTGTGATATTAGAATCCCGGATGATGTAGCATCCCTTTCCGACTCCGTTGGTGAAATAGATATCTTGGTAAACGCGGCAGGTATCGGTATAATTAAACCGCTTGAAAGTTTATCCCACGAGGAGTTTAATGAGGTGATTGATATTAATTTAAAAGGAACCTTTAATTTATTAAAAGCATTCCTGCCCGGGATGAAATCCAAGAAAGAAGGTTTAATCATTAATTTACCGGGTGTACTAGGAAAAGTACCTATGGCGGGTGCTTCCGCTTATGCGGCATCCAAGTACGGTTTAAACGGGATGCTTAAATCCGTTCGTGAGGAATTAAAACGGACAAGGGTAAGAATAACGAATTTATACTTGGGCGGAACGGATACACCGTTCTGGGACGAAATTGATATCCGGGTTCAAAAAGAAAAATTTATTACGGCGGAAGAGGCTGCAAAGGCCGTATGGTTCCTTTGCCAACAGCCTTCGTCGGGTGTCGTTTCCGAAATGGTTTTACAGCCTTTTAATCATCAAGCTATTTAGAGGAACGGGATGTGGTTTTTGCATGACCGATGCGAAGTTCCCCATTGAAAAGGGCACCTTCCTCCACTTCCATCTTGGGTGCGGTTACAATACCGATTACCTCAGCGGAAGTTTTTAAGAGAATTTCACCTTCGGAATGAATCTCTCCTTCAATTTTTCCTTCAACGCCAAGGGAGGCTGCTGTAACTTTGCCTTTGATAAGACCGTTACGGCCTACCACTAATCTTTTTTTACAGATTACGTCACCGATGATGATTCCATCAATGCGTAGATTTTCGGAAGAGGTAAAATTACCTTTGATTTCCGTTCCTGCGGAGATAACGGAGGTTTTGTCCTTACCGTTCGCGGAATTATCCGCCTTTGCTGAATGTGCCTGTGCCATAAGTCCTATGTTTTTGTTCTGATTGTCAAAACGAAGTCTAGGGGTTCGGGTTCTCTCAAAAATGGGTGACTCAGGTCGGGTATTTGGGTAAAATCGTTAGCAAATAAACCGATAAATCCCCAAATTTGTCCCGGAAAAGGGGAAAGAGTTTTCCCCAATTATTTTAAATGCAACTAATTCCATGCCAACCAGAGAGAAACACATATATATTCTTGGTATAGAATCGTCCTGTGATGATACTTCAGCTGCTATTTTGTTCAACGGTGAAGTGTTGAGTAATGTTACGGCATCCCAGAAAATTCATAAGGAATATGGTGGCGTGGTACCTGAAGTAGCTTCCAGGGCACACCAGGAGAACATCATTCCGGTAGTGGATGCCGCCTTGAAAAAGGCAGGGATTACCAAGGAGCAATTGTCGGCGGTTGCCTTTACCAGAGGTCCGGGCTTGATAGGATCCTTGCACGTAGGGGTTGCTTTTGCTAAATCTTTTTGCTTGAGTTTGGGTATACCTATGGTGGAAGTCCACCACATGAAAGCCCATGTTTTAGCACATTTTGCGGAGGACCCAAAACCCGCTTTTCCCTTTTTATGCTTGACCGTTTCAGGCGGGCATACGCAAATCGTAAGGATAGATTCCCCTTTGGAGCATACCGTCCTAGGTTCAACCATTGATGATGCGGCAGGGGAGGCCTTTGACAAAACAGGGAAACTCCTTGGTTTGGATTATCCGGCTGGACCGCTCATTGATAAATGGGCAAAGCAAGGGGAAGCAAAATTCGAGTTTGCCAAACCCAATATGCCCGATTTGGATTTTAGTTTTTCAGGGTTGAAAACTTCCATTCTCTACTTCCTGAAGAAGCAGTTGAAGGAAAACGAGGATTTTATTGAGGAAAACCTAGCGGATATTTGTGCTTCCGTCCAAAGTTCCATCGTGGATTCCTTAATGTTGAAGTTGAGGAAAGCGGCAAAGGAAACCGGTATTCAAGAAATTGCCATTGCGGGAGGTGTTTCCGCCAATTCCGGATTAAGAACGGCAGTAACCGAAGCCGGCGAAGAATTAGGTTGGAACGTGTATATCCCTGCCTTCCAATTTTGTACGGATAATGCGGGAATGATAGCCGTGGCGGGTTATTTCAAATATTTGGAACAACAATTCGTGGGGCAAGACGTGGTTCCCGTGGCTAGGTGGAAGTTTTAATTTTGGAATGCCCCAATTACCTTGTGCCTATTTATTTACATGACTCAATGCCAAGATCAAAAGGCTAGATTTATTACCACTTAAATTAAAGGATAAAAGACTTTTAAAATTAGAAGGGGCATTAATCAAAATGCATTTATGCTACGCACCTTTGGCGCTTGATTTATTTTTCTATCCTGATTCAAATAATATGTTGCCTCGAAGAGGCAAAAGACCACTA
>JAHDDF010000774.1 GCA_020629475.1 Saprospiraceae bacterium | reverse complement strand
TTTAAAATACGAAAATGAAAGGTTAAGCCCATGTTAGGGTGTTTGGTATCATAGCAATGAATTCCCAAAACGCTTACTTTGTTTTCCGTTCCCAAGTAAGTAAGGTAGATAAGCAAAAACGAAGCATTCGGCTTCCAACCCATTATTGCACCATTAATCGAACCAAATGAAAGTTTTCGGGATCATTTTATCATTCAGTCTTTTTTTACCTATCGCTCTTATTGGTCAGTGCCTTAGCGGTGATTGCGACAACGGAATCGGAACATTCGAGTTTACCGATGACAGTGGAGCCACCTATCAATATCACGGACAATTCAAGGACCTGAATTTTGATGGTTTAGGCGTTCTTTTTGATAAATCTGATTTGAAGGATCCCGTATATTTGGGATGGTTTGAAAAGGGGGAAATCGGGACCACCTTGTTTAGTGTCGGATTACAGCGGATTCCGGGTGATGGTTCGGAAATTGATTCGAATGCGGATAAAAGATCAGCTAGCGAAAAACTACGTCCTTCGGATAATACCCATTATTTGGCTTTCAATCGCTTGGAATTTCAAAAGTTAGATGTGGTTGATAAGGAGGCTTTTCATTTTTTTCATTATTCACCCGGCGGAAAACGCGTTTATATCAATAAGCCTTTTGCCGCTCCTTTCGGGAAGTGTATTAAAGGAGATTGCCAAAATGGAATAGGAACATTGCGGCTGGAAGGAATAGGGGATTTTGAGGGCTTTTTTGAAGATGGTCTCGGTAATAAAACCGGAAAACTAACCCTTGGGACCGGAGAGGTCGTTGCTGTTCAAGTTTGGGAAGGAGTCCCGTATAAGTTTCAACCCGTTAAATTACCCGAAGGCGTTTCTAGAGTCGGAATGGCAAAGCGTAGGGTTTGGTTCTTGGATAATTTTACTTGCTTGGAAGGAGATTGTATAGATAGGGTAGGTACGGTTATGTTCGGCGATGCCGATAGGTTTAGCGAGCACCCGGTAAATATGGAAGGATATGAAGGATACCTAAAAAGTTACTTTAGGTCCGGCATGCCTCGAAAAGCCGTTCTAATGACCTTGAAAGGGGATAAACTAAAAGGTGATTTCTCCGAAGGGCTCGAAGGGAAATTCGATGTAGTTAGTGGAGGAAAAGAAGAGGTTTGGCAATTCAGTAAGAACGGAAAGAAGCTGGACAAATCCGCAATGATGTACCTGTCCTTAATTGATGAGGATGAAT
>JAHDDF010000219.1 GCA_020629475.1 Saprospiraceae bacterium | reverse complement strand
ACGTGCTTTTTTAGGTAGGCTTGGGCTTGCGTATTATTACCCAAAGCCAATTAAAACGTCATACCATAGAACATGAGAGGAATAGTCGAAATCCGCATTTTCCAATTCATTGAAAATGCTCATAGCATCTTCATAATCCTTATTTCCTTGAAGGGAGAGGGCGTAGTAAAACCGTAATTCCGGATTGTTTTCCTCTTTGAGTAACTGCTCCAAACCCATTGCTGCAATATTGAAATCCCCTGCCTCATAAGCCAGGAAGATTTGATTTTTTTCCGACTTATCCGTTTCGCCCCTTACGATAGGATGTAAGGCGTTCGGGAAAGGTTCGTAATAAGACGCGTAGATTTCTTCTTGGGATTCGGTTTTCAAGAAGTAGATGCTTCCTAATATTAATCCAAGCAAAACCAAAGGGATAAGAATCCAAAGGAAAACCTTGGGCTTTGTTTTTCCCTTTTCCAGTTGTTTGAAATCATTACGTAGGGCTTCCTCTTCCTCCAAGGCGATTGCTTCCCGTAAGTCGGAAATTTCCTTGACCTCCGCCTTTAAGGCAGGATTATTTTCCATCTCCTTTTCAAAGGCATTTTTATCCTCTTCCTGGAGTTTGCCAAGGAGATATTCCATGATGTCGTCGTGTCTATCCATTTTTTCCGGTCCTACTTTTAATGGATTCCCTTAGTTTTTTCAAGCATCTTGATTTCTGTGCTTTTACCGTATTGGCATCTTTATAATTGCCCTGTTCCACGATTTCCGCAATGGCTAAACCACGGTAGTAGAACATCTTGAGGATTTTCTTACAACTTTCCCCCAAGGAACCGAAGTGTTTCCTGAGTAACCGGACCTCAACGGATGGTTCAGGGTGGTAATCGGGGATTTGCGGGATTTCAGGAACGGCGTCAGCTTGTTTGAATCTTTTCCTTTCCTTGAGTAAATCAAAGATTTTGAATTTCCCGATACCGAATAAATAGGTTTTGACCGTTCCGGATTCGAGTTTCTTTCCCTTGACCGCAAAATTCCGGTACAAGGCAATATTCGCCTCTTGGTAGATGTCCAAAAGCTCATTCCGGGAAACACCGTATTTCCGCCCGAAAGCAAGAAATTCTTCCCTGTAGGAGATATAAACCTCCTTGAAAGCCTCCCTGTCTTTTCCCCTTAACCTGTCTTCCAGTTCAAGGTCCATGTTTCCCATTGGTCGTGGTGTTTCCTTCAAAGTTAACATCCGGGCACAAATTTTTTTTCGAATAAAATTTTTGAAGCGGTGTTAACCTTTCCCTCCTCAGGCATACCCATAGGTGAAACTTCTCATAAAACCATATGTAAAAATGAAAGCAATCAAGATTTTGGGATTCTTACTGATGTGTATTATCGGAACCCAACTTAGCGCCCAGAAAGAAACCACCCCTCCTGATTTCTCAGGAACATGGGAACACTTCCTGATGGATACCCTAGACATAGAACAAGAAGGAAAGGTGATTAAAGGCACCATAGGTAAGGGTGAAAAGATAAACGGGAAATGGAACGAGGAAAAGAACCGGATGGAAGGTCTTTTCAGGAAAGACAAAAAGATTCACGGCTTCCGGATGAAGTTTAAAACCGCACGCAAGGAACTTTTGGTATTTACCTATTGGAAAAAACCGGGAGAGGAAAAAAGCGTGGTTTTTAAACCCGTCATTGAAACCCTTGTGGTGGACTATGTAAGTATTCCCCAAAAGCCTGAAATCATTGCCCCGGCGGATCGCTGGAGGAACAAGGAATTTGAAGGGCATTACAAAGTAACCGTTACCAATATCTACATAAGTGATACGGGAATGGAACGTACCCAAGAGGTGTACGGAACCGTTGGTGTAAGATTAATAGGAAAGGTTCCTTCGGGAACGGTTATGGTCAAGGATATCGAGGATAAAAAGCCGAGGCTCTGGGAACAGGGTAGCGGTGAACCCGTGACGATAGAGTTAGATTATAACCAACACCTACCCAATCAGGGGAAAAAGGATTTCTGGGTAAGTGGTCTTCGTGAGGTGGATAAGATACGTGAATATAAAGTCTCGGGTGAAGCCGCGAATTGGCAATTACGGTTGAACGTACAAATGAAATTAGCTGAATCAGATCCCGGACCCGATGATGATTTTCCTTGGGTACAAGAGAACATTAATATTCGAGACATTCACTACGGTAAGGAATATCTTTTGATTTCCGAATTGGATAAAAAAAGAATTGCCGTTGGGTTTAAGGTTGAATTTATTAAAGCCCAATAAGATGAATTCTCAAAGAGTAATGACGGGTATTATTTGCTTATTGTTATTTATGCAATTCGGGTACTCCCAATCCGTTAGTATTGATGTAACGGAGGAGCCGGATTATTTTAAAATCGAGAAACTACCCGGAAAGAAAGCCATTGATATTTCAATAGGAAGGAAAGGAAAAGTATTCATAGTTGATACCCAAAATATCCTTTATTATTATGATAAATGGAAAAGGAATTGGGTTTCCTTGGGCATGGATAAGGTGACGGACGTCGCCGCGGATCACAACGGTAATCCTTGGGTGGTTAGGACCAACGGCTCCTTATCTTGGTATTCAATTAAGCGCAAGGAATGGAAGGAATTAAGAAGGGATGTGGAAGCCGTATTTATCGGTAAGGACGAACGTGGTACTACGCTTGTCATTAACTCGAAAAACGGCAATTTAGAAGAGTGGAACCGCAAGGAAAGACAGTGGCAAACGCATCCCTTATCCAATGCCAAAAGATGGAGTGGCGCCAAGGATATTGCCATTTCACCCAAGGGGGAGATTTATCTGATACCTCCTAAATACGACCTTATCCAAAAGTATGATCCCAAGAAGAATAATTTGGATTTAGTGCCGGATTCTTGGGGTGCGCAAGCCATTGATTTTAGTACGGATGGCTCATTTTATGCCATTCAAAAAGGAATGGTAAAACGGCGGTACGGGAATTCCTTCAAGGAGCACGGAAAGGAACAAGTCGTTAAAAAACAGGATGTTACCGCTTCCGCCTACGGCATGCCTTGGATGATATCCGAGAGTGGTGAGATTTACGTAGGCCGTGGCGGTACCGTTGAACTAGGTTACTTGCCCTCCAAGGACGGTTATCGGTTTCCCAATGCCTTTAATACCAAGCAAAAAATCGAGGTGGCAACCACCTCTTTTACACCCAAGATGGCTTTTGACCTGAGTACGGGTTACGGGCTATGCGGCGGGATGGCTTTATCGTCCCGGGATGTATATAGGTCAGGTTCAGGAATCCCTGAAACGGACGAAATCCCGAATCCGGGTTCCCAATTGTACAACCATTTACTAGCGAAACTTTACACCTCTTTCGGGAAGAACGATAAATATTTATACAAGAGTGTAACGTGGTGGGCGCATCCTTCGGGAAAGGATGAATTGCCTAAAAAATCCAAGGAGGAATACCGGGCATTAAAATCCAAGTTGGACAAGGAGGGTTTGGCAATGCTCTACCTAACGTATTATACGGAAACGGATAATTATGCTTGGCAAAATCATCAAGTTTTGGCGTATGGTTACACAACGGGACTGATGTATGATGTTATTCATATTTACGATCCCAATTTTCCTAATAATAATACCCAAGTCATAAAAGTAGAGTTTAAAAATGGTGGTGTAATCCTTCAACAAGAAGGTTGGAGGCATTATCTGAATTCTACTTCAACGTACAAGGATAAAAAAGAGATTCACGGAATATTTCCGGCGGATATTTAAGTCATTTTTTTATAATATTAGTCATGAGAAATACGATTATTATTTCAATACTATTCCTTTTTTTATTTCAATATTCATTTGGTCAAACGGATAAATCCGGAACTTCGGATCACGGTATCGTTGAGCGGATTCCGGGGAGCTGGATAAAAATGGACGAGGAGTCATCCTTTAATAAATACATTATTGCTACGGGGCCCCAACGCAACTATAAGGATGAACTGGATTCCCAAAGAACCATCGAGGGAAAAGTCAAGAAAACGGCTTACCGTGTGCCCTTTGGTACCCAAAGTTCCTTATCCGTTTTTAGGAATTATGAAAATGCCTTAAAGACACAAAACGGGAAATTCCTGTTTAAATGTTTCGGGGGCGAGTGCCAAAAAAACGGTCACCTTCGGACATCCATAAACAATAGCGGAATATCACTTTGGAGCAGCGTGGATTATGACCAGGAATACGGTTATATGGCATATGAGTTCGCTAAAGATGGAATCCGATATTTTATTGTCATCATGAGCGGGACTTTTCCCGGTGAAAAGACGCTTTCCTACGAAATCCACGTAATTGAAATCCAAGAAATGGAACAATCGGTTTCCGTTAAGGACATGGAGCGTAGCATTGATAATGATGGAAAAATGGCATTCCATAACATCCGCTTCCAAACCGGTTCCGCAATTCTTGACTCCGATTACAACGAATCCATTGAGATAATCGCGGATTATTTAAGAAGAAATCCTTCCAAGAAATTATTTATCGTAGGGCATACGGATAATACCGGAAGCCTAGCGGGGAATATGGATTTGTCCAAAAGAAGAGCCGCCGCCGTGGTAAAAGTATTGATGGCGAAGCACGGGATTTCTTCCGACCGGATAAGCCCCAAAGGGGTGGGACCCCTTGCACCGATGGCTACCAATACAACGGATAAAGGACGCGCATTGAACAGAAGGGTAGAAGTAGTGCTGAGATAATATTAAATTGAGGGAATGAGATGGGTGCTTTTAATCATGGTCGGGCTACTTCCTTTGAGTCTTTTTGCTCAAAAGGATTTAGATACCCTTTTGGTAATGGTGAAGGAGGCGTATGAATTGCAAGCCTATGATGCCATGATAAAATTAGCGGATACCGGGACGGAAAATTTCCGTTCCGGTTCCCAGGTAGATAGCCTTAAGATAGCGGAATTGATATACCAAAAAGCAAATGCCTTTTATTATAAGGAGGATTATAATTCCGCTATTTCCCAATACGATACTGCCGTTTCTTTTTGTCCCGGTTCGGATGTGGGCAGAAATAAAAAAGCCATTTATTTATTCGAAAGGGCTTTCGCTGAATATGACTTAAGCATGTACGAGACATCGTACAATACCGTGAAAAAATCGGAAACCATTTTCCGTTCCGTTGAAAATCCCGACTATGATTTTTTACTGTCCGTGTATGGCGATTTATGCTCAAGTTCCTTGGGATACGGGTTTTATGGTGATGCGGAATATTATTTAATTAAGGGAGAAAAATTATTCCGGGAATTAAAAGATACCCTGCCTCAGCTACAAGGGGATTTAGGTAAAATAAAGCGCGCCTTATTTTTATATAAAGGAATAGAATTATACACCTCAATAGATAGCATTGACCGATTTGAGGGACGTTTGCGTGAGTTCGACTTACTTGCTGAAAAAGGGGAGGTAGTGGATCGGGCATTATCCATGTATGCCGCTTCCCTGAACTTAGTAGGGGATTATTATATCAATAAATACAAGGACGGGAAATATGAAGGAACCAAGGAATTAGAGCGTGGTATCGCTTTAATAGAAAAGGCAATAAAAGTATGTGAAGGGACGAAATACAAGGGTTATATTTCCCAGTTTACGTTTAATATAGCCAAGGCGGAATCCGCTTTAGGAAATCAAAAGAGCGCACATAAACGCTTGGATGAAGTGTTTGAAATGACGGAATCACCCGATTCCCGCTTGCCTTTTTTCTATGCTTTAAGAAGCATCATTTTTATGGAGGAAGGCAAAAAGAAAAAATCATTGGAATATTTGAATAAAACCATTCAATCCATACACAAGGGAAGCAGTTCACTTAATGATGATTATTCCAATTTTGTTCCCGGAACGGAATTGAATGAAGTTTATTTACTATTGGATTTCGCTGAATTATTCCCAAGGAAATTCCAAGGAGATAAACAAGTGGAAAAATTAAGCAACGCCCTTTATCCCTTGGCTTTATCACAATATAAAAATGCGTATAAAGGTGCCGTTTATAGCAAGGATTTACGTTTACTTTCAAGAAGGATTTTTCAAGGATTATTGAATAATGAAATCCGCGGATCGGGAAGTATTCCCAAGGGTGTACCGGGTTTATTGGAGGAAATAGAAAATATTGAAAATCGTTTGGCTTGGAAGGAATTCCAAAGTCGCCGTGCATTTTCCACGTGTTCCGGCTTATATGTTGTCACGAGAGAAAAAGCTAAGACAAAATTTGGTGTCAAGAGGCGGCTTAAATGATTTAGAGGTAAAAGCCCTGGAAAATCATCTTGAAGTATTGGTGGATTCCATTTCATTATACAATCCTAATCTTGAAAAGAGGAAACCGGAATCTTTTTCCTTAAATGAATTTCGGGAGCATCTTTCCACTGATTCTTATTTAATTAGATACTATCATGTAGATGATGATATTTTTCGTTTCTCTTTAAATAAGGAGATAATTAAATTAGAAAAAATACCTACTTCAAAAATAATAAAAGAGGTACAGGAATTTCGTACTGCCTTATTGGATAAACGCATTGAAGATGCACCGGAAGCGTCTATTTTTCTAGGGGAAATCCCCTTGGAGACAAAACACCTAATTATTATTCCGGAAGAAGAGCTATCGGGATTTCCCTTTGAGGTTTTGGCACATAACAATCGTGTTTTGATGCAATCATTTCCCATTTCCTACGCATCGGATTTGGTTTTTGTAAAGAATGAGGATTCAAAAAAAATCAAGGGAGGAATTCAAGCATATGTCCCCACGTATTCTAGTAGTTTTGAAAGTGGGGAAAGGTCGGCTACCGCGCTTCGTTTGGATGGTGCCGAAGAAGAGGGGAAATGGTTATCCGAGCATTTAAACGCCACATTATTTTCGGGTAAGATGGCGGATAAGGAAACCTTTTATAATGAATCGCCAAGCGCGGGTATTTTACATCTTTCCATGCACGGTTTATTTGAAAGGGAGAAGACGGCACTCTTAATGTCCAATGAGGAAAAATTGTATTTAGAGGAATTGTACGGCTTACGCTTATCCGCGGATTTAGCCGTGCTGGGTGCTTGTAATACCGCCAAGTCTTGGGATGATGAAGACCGGATTTCCTCCATCCATAGGGCGTTCCTCTATTCGGGTGTTCCCGCCACGGTGGCATCGCTTTGGGAAGTACCTGATCATTCCTCCGGACAAATCTTAAAAACCTTTTACCAAGAATTACGGCAAGGGGCTACCAAAGACGAAGCCCTTCAAAAAGCCAAAATAAATTACTTGGAATCCGTAAAGGGAAGCCCTTTGGAGCATCCCTATTTTTGGGCTGGATTCGTGGTTTACGGGGATACTTCTTCCTTGGAGTTAGGGGATAATGGGGTTTCCTATTTATGGCTATTGTTGCCAATCGGGCTTTTAGGATTTTTATGGTGGAGTAGAAGGGGGAAATAAAAACATGAGTCATCCCGAATTTTGCAAGAATTGAATAAATAGAGAACTTAAAAGATGGCTTTGATAGGCAATCG
>JAHDDF010000773.1 GCA_020629475.1 Saprospiraceae bacterium | reverse complement strand
GATTGGCTGCCGTGGAATTAGGCAAACTCCTAGGGGCAAAAGTTATTGCCGCAGCTTCCACGGATGAAAAATTGAAGCTTTGTAAGGAATACGGAGCTGATGAAGTGATCAATTACACCACGGAGGATTTAAAATCCCGTGTCAAGGAAATCACCGACGGAGCCGGTGTAGATGTTGTCTATGATCCCGTAGGCGGAAAATTCTCCGAGGCGGCACTCCGCGCCACAGGCTGGAAAGGACGCTTCTTGGTAGTCGGTTTTGCGGCAGGTGATATTCCCAAAATCCCCTTGAATCTGGCTTTGTTGAAAGGCTGCCAAATCGTAGGTGTTTTTTGGGGCGCTTTCGCGATGAAGGAAACCCCCAAGAACATGCAAAATACCTTCGAGCTCATCAGCATGTACGCCGAAGGAAAAATCAAACCCCACATCCACGCTACTTATCCCTTGGAGGAAGCCCACAAAGCCTTAGAGGAAATGATGGAACGGAAGGTAAGAGGTAAGATCGTGGTGACGATGGGGTAGCTTTTTCCCTGGTCAGGGTGTCAGTGAACTAAAGCAAATGTATAGAGTGATTAATATGAAAGGAGGTCTAGCAAAGATGACTGACCCCCTGACTTAGAACCCAAACACCCCAACCGAATGCAAGAACTCATTGATATATACGACCGTTTTACCATAGCTGACAATAAGGCGGAAAAGCAAGAATTATTCAATAAAGCGGAGGAATTCTTATCCGCTCTTACAAGCCCCTCCTCGGATGAATATCATATTTGGGGGCTTCTGTATTATTTTTTGAATACGAATGACAGGGCAAAGGATTTGTCTATAGCTATGGATAAATTCTCTGCCGCTATAGAATGTTCCAAGGAAAATTTTTTAGCAAGGTTATACCTTGCCCATTGTTTTCATGACCTAAAAATTTATCAAAAGGCAATAGAAAATTACCTATTGGTAAATGCGGAGAAACTTACGGAATTCAACCTTTGGCGTTACGTTAAATTATTAGAGCAAGTAGGTTATTGTTATCACCAAATCCACCAAGAGGAAAAAGCATTGAAGTATTTCGAAAAAATGGCGGTTTATTACCGGGATGAGAACAATCCTGAATTATTGATAGAGCCAATGGAGATTTATGATTGTCTATCTCAAAAACACCCTCTTGTGATTTTATTGAAAGAATGGTCGGAATGACCACCCCTAGCCAAACCTACCTCCCCTTCA
>JAHDDF010000772.1 GCA_020629475.1 Saprospiraceae bacterium | reverse complement strand
TTGGTGCATTTGGGCTTAATGCTCCTGCTTGTTTCCATCCTGCCTTTCCAATTTAGCCTTTGGACCATACTCGCCGTGATAGTCAGTGCCGGTCTTCATTTTGTTATCGACGGCTTGAAGGTCAGCTACCAAAATCCTGAAACGAGAAGGCGATATTTCTTATTGGATCAGGTAGCGCATGTTGTGGTTATCTTTTTAGCATTTATTTACATTTCGGAATCCTCGATAGAAATGCAATACATCGAGGAGTTTTGGAACAATGCCCTTTTATTCGGATTATTCATCTTCTTGTTAACCAGGGTCGGTTCCACCATCATCAAGGTTTTTATTTCCGATTGGACGGATGAAATCATCAAGGAGGAAAAACGAAATGAGGAAGGCGAAATCCAACAATCCAGAGGTTCTTTGGCGAAAGCCGGGAGTTATATCGGAATGCTGGAAAGGATATTCGTCTTCTCCTTTATCATCTACGGAAACGTTGTGGCAGTAGGTTTACTAATTACCGCTAAATCCGTTTTCCGCTTCGGGGATTTGAAGAATTCCAAAAGCCGGAAACTAACGGAATATTACCTCATCGGAACCATGCTCAGTTTTGGTTGGGCAATTGCCTGCGCCCTTGCATTCGAAAACTTTTTTGGCGGATTTAGATAAACCGAAAAACATGAGCAATCACAATACCCTAGACCAAGACCTTGCACAAGACCCCAAGAAAAAAATGGTGGTCTATACCGCTATGCTTAGGGATTTAGAGAAAAAATTACGCATCCCTGAAATTGCTTGTTATATCCTAGGAATCACCAATCTTTTTAGTGGCGGGATAGATGGCATTCCCTTTGGAATCGGATTCTTGGCTTGCGGTTTCTTTTTTAGGCGAAAGCCATTTCCGGTTGCCATCATTGCCGTACTACTAGCCGTTCCGAATATCTTATTTATGGTATTCGCGGTCATGAGTAATGAGATTTCCTACATCCGCGTCATTATTATTTCCTTGGTTTTTCTCATCCTAATCGTAGGAGTGGTAAACGCCAACCGTTTCAAGAAAACCAAGGAGGAACTGGATGAATTGGTCAAGGAGAATTATCATTTGAAAAGGGATTAGAAATAGGCTCTGACAGGCAATCGTGTTGCTAGCTCAACTTGATGCATTTAACTAAAAATCAAGATGTTAGATATTAGACACTAGACGTTAGACTCCGTTCTGTTACTTTAGTAAACAACTT
>JAHDDF010000771.1 GCA_020629475.1 Saprospiraceae bacterium | reverse complement strand
GTATTATTTGCAGGATTAGTCCTTGTGCTTATTGCCTATAATTTCCCGAAAAAAGGATTCCGGAATACACCACCTCTTGAACTCTTTGCCCAATTCGGTTACTTACTCATCGTACCGTTTAGTATGATGTTGAACAATACACCTGAGGTTCCTTGGCTCACTTACGGCTACTTGGTCTTGTTTGCCATCCAATCCCAACTAATAGGTGAAGTCATGGATATAGAACCGGATCGTGCCGCGAACCGGAATACTACCGCCACCAAGCTTGGCATCAAAGGCACCAAAATTCTTATCATTGGAATCGTTGCCTTAGAAACCGCATTGTTATTCTTCGTTTATGATGATTTTATATTCGGTGGAATGCTTGGCTTGGGTATGATTTGGCTGCTTATTGATTTATTTATCGTTTATCGTACCCAAACCTATACCCTCGCACAAATGAAGCTGTTTGGTGTAGGTTCTAATTTGATAGCCATTGCTAGTATGGCTTATGTTTGGTGGTCCGGGGTGTTGATGGGGATCTAGCTTTATTGGTAGGACGACTGCAGTCGTCCTACCAATTCTAAAACGTGTATGAACCAAGCGCCTCCTACAACGTTCCAATACCAACAAAATTCAAAAGCATGAAATATTCCTTATTCCTAATCTCTCTCCTATTCCTTCTTTCTTGCGGCACCAATTCCAAGGTAGATACGGATACCGTTTCCAAGGAGGCGAATACAACCATTGAAAAGAAATCCATCCACTCCTTCAAGGTAGAAAGTATTGATGGGGAAGAATTCGATTTCGCATCATTGAAAGGAAAAAAGGTCATGGTGGTAAATACCGCTTCAAAATGCGGGCTTACGCCACAATATGAAGGGCTTCAAAAACTATATGATGAATACGGTAGCGATGAATTCGTTATCGTAGGATTCCCTGCCAACAACTTCATGTTCCAAGAGCCGGGAGACAATGATAAAATCAAGGAATTCTGTAAGAAGAACTATGGCGTCACCTTTCCTATGATGGCAAAAATCGACGTAAAAGGAAAGGACATCCATCCCATTTATCAATTCCTTACCCAAAAGGCGCAAAACGGGGTAGCGGATTCCAAAGTAGGTTGGAACTTCCAAAAGTACTTGATTGATGAGCAAGGCTTCCTTGTAAAACACGTATCCCCTAAGACTAAACCCATGGACGAGGAGATTCTTTCTTGGCTGAAAAGCTAGTCAATTACGAATG
>JAHDDF010000770.1 GCA_020629475.1 Saprospiraceae bacterium | reverse complement strand
AAAAGCCCGGATATTCCTTTCGATTTTTCTATTAATCCTTATCAAGGTTGTGAGCATGGCTGCGTGTATTGCTATGCTAGAAATACGCATACTTATTGGGGCTATAGTGCGGGGTTGGATTTTGAAACCAAGATTTTGGTGAAGCAGGACGTGCCCAAAATCCTAGAGGAAAAATTCAAAAGCAAGAGATGGAAAGCAGCTCCTTTTTCCCTTTCGGGCAATACGGATCCGTATCAGCCCATCGAAAAGGAAATGAAAATCTCCCGTGCCATTTTGGAGTTGTGTTGGAAGTATCGTCACCCTCTTGGAATCATTACCAAAAATTCCCTCATCCTTCGGGATTTGGATATCCTTTCCGATTTAGCCAAGCACAATCTGGTGCGCGTGAATTTGTCCATAACCACAATGGATGAAAATACCCGACGCCTCTTGGAACCAAGAACGGCTTCCGCCGAAAGGCGCTTTGAAACGGTTCAAAAACTAACCGATGCCGGCGTTCCCGTTTCCGTTATGATGGCACCTATTATTCCCGGTTTAAATGATCACGAAATCCTTCCCATCGTTAAGCGTTCCGGAGAATGCGGTGCGTATATGGTAGGATATACAATGGTGCGCCTTAACGGCGATATCGGTAAAATTTTCGAGGATTGGGCAAGGAAAGCGATTCCTGATCGTGCGGAAAAAATCCTTAATCAAATCCGGGATATGCGCGGTGGCTCCTTGGAGGAAAAACGCTTCGGGCATAGAATGCGCGGGCAAGGCGCTTACGCGGAAATCGTAAGGGCGCAGTTTAAAACCGCAAGGGAAAAGTTCTTGCCTAAGATTGAGGTGCCGCCGTATAATACGGAAATGCATGCGGGGTTTAAGAGCGTGAGTCAGGGGGTGACTAGTTCTTCGGATCAGTTACAGCTGTTGTTTCCTGAGGGTTAGCGCTAGTCAGGGAGTAACTCCAAGTCACCCCCTGACTAGCGGCTCGCGCTCCCGCTAAAACCCAAACGCCACCTTCATTTTGTCAAAAATCGCGGTGTTTTCGTAGATGCCTGAGAAGGCTTCCGCACCCGGGCCGTAGGCAAAAACCGGAATCAAATCCGCTGTGTGATAATCCGTGGTAAAAGCCGTTACCAAGGAGTCTCTTGTTGAACCTTTGTTAATGGCATAACCGCCCGTTTCATGGTCAGCGGTAACAATAACCAAGGTATTACCGTCTTTCTCCGCATAATCTAAG
>JAHDDF010000218.1 GCA_020629475.1 Saprospiraceae bacterium | reverse complement strand
GTATGAGGTTAGAGTTTTCACCTTTTCAGGATGAACCTCTAAAACCCGTTATCCATAAGATGAGAAATCCCAAAAATGTGAGCCGCTTTATTGATAATAATTTTCCGTGCTCCGGCGATGGATTCCTCACTTGTTCAGATGTTTCCCAGTCCCAACATTTTCCCGTAATTTCGCGGGACGTTCTTCAAAGCAATCGAAGAACCAACAAAATTGACGAGACATGAAACCCGTAATCAGTGGCATACAGCAAGTAGGAATCGGTGTTGCCGATGTGCAAGGCGCGTTTAATTGGTACCGCAAGAACTTGGGCATGGACATCAAGATGTTCGAGGAAGCGGCGGATGCCGAATTGATGTTGCCGTATACCGGCGGGGAACCTAGGAGCCGTCATGCCATTCTAGCCCTGAACCTGCAAGGCGGAGGTGGTTTGGAAATTTGGCAATATACCTCCCGAACGCCTGAGGGACCAAAATTTGAAATCCAATTGGGTGATTTGGGAATGTCCGTTTTGAAATTTAAAACCCGTGACGTGGAGGAAGCCTACGATTCCTTGAAAAACAAAGGCGTGGTTTTGCTTTCCGAACCCGTGGAAAGACCTGATGGTCAGCTACACTTCTTCGCGAGGGATCCTTGGGGTAATATCTTGAATATCGTTCCTTCAAGAATGTGGTTCAAAAAGGAAAAAGCGAAAACGGGCGGTGCATTCGGTGTGTTTATTGGCGTAACCGATATGGAGCGTTCCCGCAAATTCTACAGTGAAATCCTGGGCTACGATACCGTAATGTTCGAAGGGGAAGGAACCTTTGAGGATTTGAAAGGACTACCCGGTGGGGAAGGGCGCTACAAGCGCGTTTTACTACGCCACTCCAAGCAGAGAAAAGGACCGTTCAGCCCGGTTTTGGGTAGCTCGGAAATCGAATTGTTCCAAGCATTGGATCGTGAGCCCAGGAAGGTGTTCGAGAACCGTTTCTGGGGGGATTTAGGATTTATCCACCTCTGCTACGATATCGTAGGCATGGAGGAACTCAAGGCGAAATGTGAAGCCATTGGGCATCCGTTTACCGTGGATTCCGCCAATAGTTTTGATATGGGTGAGGCAGCAGGTAGATTCTCTTATATTGAGGATCCGGACGGCACTTTGATTGAATTCGTGGAAACACATAAGATTCCCGTGGCAAAAAAGGTGGGTTGGTACTTAAACCTAAAGGGCAGAAATCCCGAAAAACCCTTGTCCAACTTCGTACTTAAGGCGCTGGGCATGAACCGTGTCAGGGATTAATAATCAAGTGTTTTTGGATTGCATAAGTTGATGCGAGAATGTTACGGGAGCGTTATTGCTTCCCCTATTTTGTCAATATTACCTTACCTTTGCACCTGCCAACCGGATAGAACCACCTTATTAGCCGAGGATTTCGGCAACCGCGTTCCTGCTTTGAGGGCGCATAAACCTTGCAATTGTACCATGATGACATACATGCCGTCCAAGGTAGATTCCGCTCTGTTGAGGAAGATGGAAACCATCAAACACCTAGTGGGAAATACCCCGCTTTTTCCCGTAACCCGAATTTTTAATAAAAAGAACGTTAGGATTTACGCCAAAATGGAATGGCGGCAGTTCGGCGGTAGTATCAAAAGCCGTCCGGCTTTCAATATTATCAAGCAAGCAATCTTGAGGGGTGATTTAAGGGAAGGTATGACCATCCTTGATGCCTCTTCCGGTAATACGGGTATCGCCTATGCGCATATTTGTGCGGCATTGGGGCTAAAACTGAAGCTTTGTTTGCCTGAGGAAGCGACAATAGAGCGCAAGCGTATCCTGACCATGTTCGGCGTGGATTTGATGTATAGTCCCGGAAAGAAGACCAGCAAGTCGCAGGAAATCGTCAAGGAGATTTACGCGAAGAATCCTGAAAAGTATTTCTACGCGGATCAATATTCCAACAAGGATAATTGGGTAGCGCATTATATGACCGCCGAGGAAATCCTTCAGCAAACCAACCAAGAGGTAACGCACTTCTGTTCCTCTTTGGGAACTACCGGTACTTTTGTAGGGACGGGGCGCCGTTTGAAGGAGTTTGATCCCAATATCCAATTGGTTTCCCTTCAGCCGGATAGCCCGGATCACAAATTAGAAGGTTGGAAGCACTTGGCTACCGCCACGGTTCCCTCCATCTATGATCCTAATTTAGCGGATAGTACCCGTTTCGTAAATACGGCGGATGCTTATGACATGATTACCCGTTTCTCCAAGGAAGAGGGCTTGTTGATTAGCCCTTCATCCGCCGCGAATATGGTGGGTGCCATTCGCTTGGCGGAGGAGATTGACCAAGGCGTCATCGTTACCGTGTTTACGGATAATGCCGCTAAGTATAGTGCCGTAATCGGTGGATTAGCAGGTATTTAAATTAAAAAATATCCTAATTTAAACGGATTACATTCAAGCGAATGTAATCCGTTTTTTTTGCTTGTCACAGAAAATAATTTTAAGGGCTTGATAAATTCCCGTCTTCCCTACTCTTTAAAGGGGATTCCAATTTTGTTTCACTCTTATTTATAAACATACTACCATGAAGAAGCTGACTCACCTTAAAGGTGTAAAGAAGATTAAGAAGGCTACTGCTACCAAATTGAAAGGAAAAGGTTGGGGTAACGGCAATAAGGATCCATTCAAAAACTGTCCGCCACCATTTGATCCGGACGAGTAATTTTTCCGGATAGGAAAATTAAAGGCACGGGCTACATCATTTTTTGTAATGGTGTAGCCCGTATTGTTTAGAGGCATATTAAAATGGGGCGTAAAGGGGATAAAAAGATAAAAGCGGGTTAAATTAAATCGTATGTATAGTATTCCCTTATTTCGGCATTAAATATGCGTTTCTTATATACTGAAATTCCAATGTAATTCGATTTTTTCCGCTCAAGTATCAATTAGTAAAAATCCAAATGCGTTTATCCCTCATATCGACATTTATGTGTGTCCTTTTTCTAGGGGATATATCCGCCTCGGCGGATTCGACCGCATTTAAGTTGTTCTTGGAGGAGTTTGAGGAGTACTCAGGGAATTCCGCCTTGGTGATGGATAGTTCCATCGTTAGGGGAGAGCGGTTGTACCATGAAAAAAAATACGGGGAGGCTGTACTATTGCTTGAGTACGGACATGACCTTGCAGGGCAAGTAGATCATCCGAAACTTCCGGGGGAATTACATTTTTGGATAGGAAGATCCTACTTCAAAATTTCGAATTTCGCGGATGCTCTCCTTAATCTTTACGCTTACTTGGATGAAAATCCGGAAATGACCTCCGAGCAACGTTCCAGATGCCTAGGGTTAATGTCACTTTCTTACCACTCCTTGAGTGATTATGATCAAGCATTCGATTACCGGATCGAAAGCTTATCCCTAAGGACCGAGGCGAATGATTCTCTCGGGATGGCAAGGGATTTATACAATTTAGGAAAGATATTATATTACTTGAATGAACACTCAAGAGCGGAGGATTACTACCAAAGAAGCCTAGAAATTTCAATAGCTTTAGAGAATAAGTTCACGGTATTTTCGGGTACTTCAGCATTAGGGAGTAACTATCATGCCATGGGTGATTACGAAAAATCCCTCCGGTATAACAGGCGTTCATTGGAGTTAGCCAAGGCAATAAATTATGATATGGGTAGCGGTTATGCCCTTCATAATATTTCAATGAATTATTATGAAACGGGATATTTTGATTCCATCCCAAACCTCACCGAGCAATCCATTAATCTAAGATTGAATGACAATGATGATTGGGGTATATGCGGAAGTTGGATTTTAAGGGGTAGGGCTTTAGTGAAATTAAAGGATTACCAAAATGCCGGGGAGAGCTTGGGAAACGCCATGGTTTTGGCGGAGAAGATTAAATCCAAGACCCGGGTTTTAGAGGTACAGGATGCTTACGCCGAGCTATACGAGGCAATGAATAAGCCCTCCTTAGCGATACGGTCCTTAAAGGAAGCTGCGGATTTGAGGGAAGAGATACGGAATGAGAATTCCCTTTTGCGGATGCAATCCACGGAGTTGAAATTCAACTTGGAGAAGGATAAGGAAATCCGACTGTTGAAGAAAGAGCAGGGCTTACGTAAAACCCTGTTACAGGTCTTTATCGGGGTATCCGTCATCTTGGTTTTATTCTTGGCGTCCTTGTTCTTCTTGATTCGAAGGCTTAGGAAATCGAATGATGCCCTTAACGAGAAGAACGCGGTTATCGCCGAGCAAAATGTCCTTCTTGAGCGCTCTAATAATGAGTTGGAGCAATTTGCTTACGTGGCATCCCATGATATGAGGGAGCCCATTAGAACCATACATTCCTTTACCAACTTGTTTAAGAGAAGGTATTCCGCTCAAATGGATGCCCATGCCAATGAATTCATGGATTTTATTTCCAATGCCTCCTTGAGAATGGATAAGATGCTGATGGATTTGTTGGATTATTCAAGGGTGAGCTCCCGGGAGCGGGTTCCTGTTTCCTTCAATATGGGGGAGGCGGTAGAAATCGCGGTAAAAAACCTGGGCTATAAAATCAAGGAGGAAAACGTGGACGTAAATTATGGAGCCTTCCCTGAGGTGGTGGCCGATAAGGGGCAAATTATTCGATTGTTACAAAACCTTATCGGTAACGGGATTAAGTACAATGAAAAGGAGAAAAAGAATATTAATATCAGTTATTCCCAAAACGGTGTGAAATACGTTTTTGAAGTCAAGGACAATGGCATTGGGATAGAGAAGGAGCACCAAGCGGAAATCTTCGAGATATTTAGACGGTTACACGGCCAAAAGGATTACGAAGGCTCGGGTATTGGCTTGGCAACCTGTAAAAAAATCGTAGAAAATAACGGGGGTGAAATTTGGTTGGAATCCTCGGTAGGGGAGGGAACCACCATGTATTTTAGTTTGCCTTTCGACAGTAAGAATTGATGAAATATAGCAAAGGGGCGAATCACTAGGATTCGCCCCTTTGTTTTTGAAAGTACTAATCATCATCTCCCGGTTCAAAGGGAGGTGGGCAGGCTTTACCGCCTTTTACTTTCTTGAGCTTGGTTTTGCTCAGCTTCCGGAACTTGGACTTTAGATCCTTCAAATTCTTGTTCATAGTACATCTATTTAGAAACAAAAAACACATGATGAAGGACACTCAATAAACCAAGAACAAAAATCCGAACCACTTTTGGCCGGCATAACATTAAACAAACAGAACTACATGTATTACAAAAATCATTTATAAGATAGCAAAAAAATGATGCTTGATATATATTGAATTTTTCTATAACATCAATGGCGTAGTAAAGAATATTAGCTTAACTATTTTTTTTGATGTGTTATGAACTGCCTTCGAATGGGTACCATTAAAAAAACTCCGGTGAGACCATCACCGAAGTTTTTTTAATTTTTTAGGAAAAGACTTACTAAAAAACGTGGAATTAATAATTATTCCTTAGCTACCTTTTCCGCGCTCTTCATCCGGATCGGGCGGTGGACAACGTTTGCCGCCTTTCACTTTCTCCAAGCTTTTTTTTGAAAGCTGCTTTAGCTTAAATTTGGACTTTAGATCTTTAGGATTCTTCATGTCATCTAGTTATAGAAGTAAATAATACAAGGAAATTAAAAGATGAAAATCCTTATTCCAAGTATCTTCCTACATAGATGAATTACCGATTCACCAACGGTAAGAAAATTATCATGAACCGTAAAACCGTTCCTTAATCACGGATATTATGCCTTTGGATTCCTTAAGGATATATTCCATATTGGTAACGCCCGAGGAAGAACCGCAAAGGAATAAATTCTTTTGATCGGTTTCCATGGTACGGGTATCGTACTTCGGGATTTTACAACCTTCCGCCAAGGAGAGACCCGACTCTTTCAGATGATCCATAATCGGCGAAAAGCCAATCATGGGGCAAACCACATCAAACGTAAAGGTTCGTAAACCGTCTTCCTGTTCCAAGAAGATATCTACCTCACCTTTCCTTACTGCTTTGAGTTCCCCGTAATGAATTAAATCAATCAACCCTACTGATATCTTGGCATAAACATCCGTTATGATATCCGTATCAAAATTATTACCCGCCTTCAGGTGCTCGAACATGTTTTCCGGGACATGGATATAATCCCTGGAAAATAAACTCACCTCAATACCTTTTTTTGAAAAATGATGGCAAAGGTTCAAGGCGGAAACACCGGTACCTACCACCAATACCTTTTTCCCGATAAAACTTTCCGCATTTTTATAGCAATCAGAGAATCCGTAAAGCACTTCGGCATCTTCGCTTACCGGAATATTAAGACGATTAAAATTACCGTAAAAACCGCCTGCATTAATGACGGCCCTTGAGTAATAAGTAGAAATATTCGTTTTCGTTATCCAAATATTATCCTCCTTTCGTATTGAAATAACGGCTTCATTTTCCCGGATATATAATTCCTCTTCCGCCGCTACATTTTCAAAGAATTGGATATACGCATCCGGAAGGCTTTTAGCGGATGGAGGGACATGCTTTTTGGATAATTGCTTGGAAAGACCACCGCTCACGAAATGCATATCCTTGGGGAATCTCTTGAAAGTGGAAAGCGTTTCCGATTTTTCAAGGATAACAAAATTCAAATTTTCCCTAGCGGCATAAACACCGGATAGTACACCGCCTACACCGGCTCCGATGATTACGATGTCTAGAAAATCGGATTTAGGGATAGTCCATTTAGCGAGAACTTTCTCTATTTCAGCCTCGTTATTCTCGTAGGGCTTATTGATATACGTAAGAGCCTCCTCGGCTTGCCTGAAAGTTTCCGTTTGAAAAGCTGCCTCGGTCGGCTCAATCATTAAGAGATGCCCCTGCCACCTATAATCCAATTCCTCCAAGGGGATTTTGAAGGCACCCGAACCATCATGGATAGCAAAAATAGCTTCCTCCGTAATTTTATAAATAATGATATTAACGTAACCCCTTTCCGGGAAATAGTAAAGACTAAGTAGGGGCGTGGCAATGCTGAATTCATGAATATCCTCTACACCTATTTCGAAACCCGTTGGTTCAAATCCGATTTGTTCCAACACTTCTACTAAATCATGCCAGCTTAAATTCTTCTTCGGGCATTCCTCCGCGAACAACTGCCGTAATTCCTCAAAGGCATCCCTGCCCGTCAAAAAACGGATAATATGAGCTACCAGCGCAATTTCGATTTCGAATTGCCCTACGTTCCCTTGGGGTAGGAGGGAAGTAAATTCAGTCTCGGGAATGGTTTTCTCCATGTTGAGGGATTGGGTATAAATATATAACAATATGGAGACGAGCTTAGAAGCATTAACCGTTAATATGTATCAATGGATGTCAAATTTGTGGGTAAAATTCGGATCAGTTCCCGGGTTTTATCTTATTGATATCGGGTTTAGGGCTAAAAAACAAAAAAGCCCGCGAACCTCTCGGTTCACGGGCTTTTGTATGGTTTGTGATCTCGCTGGGATTTGAACCCAGGACCCTCTGATTAAAAGTCAGATGC